>NZ_JBFTLX010000200.1:0-13215 GCF_056396665.1 Cupriavidus sp. 05T313
CCCTTGGCCTGCGCCACCTCGGCATCGACGCGGCCGAAATCGAACAGGCGCCAGCGCAAACCAGCCGCCGCCAGCGGCTGGAACGCTGCAGCGGAAAACAGCTTGCCGGCGCTCAGGCTCTCGAAGCCGAGCAGGGCCGACAACGACAGCTTGGGATAGTACTCGGCGGTGGCCGCCCCGATGCGGGCGCTGCTGGCCGCCAGCCTGCGTTCCGCGGCGATCACGTCCGGGCGGCGGCGCAGGAGGTCGGCGGGCCCCTGGGCCACGGAGATGGCAGGCACCGCCACGCCCTCCTGCAGCGGGCCAAGCTCCGCGGCGTAGGTGCCGGGCTGGGCGCCCATCAGCACATCGAGCCGGTTCAACTGGGTTTGCAGCTCGATGCGCAGCGGCGGGATGGTTACGCGCGCCTGAGCCACCAGCGCTTCCGCCTGCGCCACTTCGCGGCTGGACGACAGGCCGTCGCGCAAGCGCAGGCGCACCAGCTCCAACAGCCTGGCGTTGGTCGCAACCTGGTCCTGCGCAATGGCGATGCGCTGCTGCGCGCCGCGTACCCGGAAATAGGCATCGGCGGCTTCGGCCGCGACCGAGATGCGCACCCCGAACTGGTCGGCCTGCGCGGCCTGCGCTTCGGCGTCGGCCGCTTCCGCGCCACGCCGCAGGCCGCCGAACAAATCGATCTCCCAGCTTGCGCCGGCGCCCACATCGTAGAGCGCGAAATTCCGGTTATAGCCCGGGAACTGGCTGCCGATCTTGCCCAGCGGGCTTTCCAGCGATTGCCGTTCCTTGACTGCCTGCGCCGACAGGCTGCCCTGCGGCAGCAACTGCGCGCCTGCTTCGGCGGCAACGGCGCGCGCCTGCTGCACGCGGGCCAACGCGGCGGCCAAGTCCAGGTTCTGGTCCAGCGCGCGCTGGACGATGCGCGTCAGCGCGGGATCGTCGAAGCCCGTCCACCAGCTATCCAGCGCGGGGGCGGGCCGTTGCGCCTCGCGCGCGGCCAGCGTATCGGCATGCGGGTAGCTTGCCGCCGTGTCGGTGGCGGGCACCCGGTAATCCGGGCCTACCGCCGCGCAGGCAGCCAGGCCCACCGCTGCCAGCGTTGCCGCTGCGAGCGCCGTGGCCCGGGTCGCAAGCGTGCGGATGCGCGGATGCGCCGGGGCGGTTTCGGTGCGGGGCGGGGTACGACTCATTTCCATCTCCTTCGGTTATTCCGGAAGCGGCGTGTCCGCCGCCGCAAAGACTTTGTTTAACAAGTTACTTGCATGATGATATCCACAACTCTATACTAACTTTCATCTTGATAGCAACCTGATTTCCGGAGGTCGCGAACATGCAGAAAAAGCCGCTCGACAATGCGCCTTGTCCCATCGCCCGCAGCCTGGCGCGGGTGGGCGAGCCGTGGAGCATCCTGATCCTGCGGGAGGCGTTCTATGGCGCGAGCCGCTTCGACGACTTCCAGAAGCAACTGGGCATCGCGCCCAATATGCTGGCCCGCCGCCTGGAGACGCTGGTGCGCGAGGACCTGCTGGAGCGGCGCCAGTATTGCGAGCGGCCGCCGCGCTTCGAATACCTGCTGACCGCGCGGGGCCGCGAATTCCGGCCGGTGATGCTGGTGCTGCTGGCCTGGGGCAACCGCCACTTCTCGCCCGAGGGCGAGAGCGTGCAACTGGTGGACCGGCATACCGGCGCCACCGTCACGCCGGTCCTGGTGGATGCGGCGACCGGGCATCCCATCACCGAAGCGGATCACATGGTCGTGCCCGGACCGGCCGCCAGCGAGCGCTTGCGCGCCAAGCTTCACAAATCGGCAGCCGCGCGCGCGGCCGCCACCCCGAACGTCCCGCACGCAGCGGGCCACATCTGAAAGCGTCAATACGAAAGCAAGAGGAAGCGTCATGACAAGCGACATCGCCGCCGAGCGTGCTGGCTCGGAGCCCGTTCCCGTCTCTAAACCCCGGCTCAGCCCCAGGCGCCTGCTGATGACCGGCGCGCTCGTCGCCGCCGGCCTGGGCGCCGCGGCTTACGGCCAGCACTGGTGGTCGCACGGCCGTTTCCTGCAAAGCACCGACGATGCCTATGTGGGCGGGGAGGTGACGGTGATCGCGCCGAAGGTGCCGGGCTACCTGGCCGAAGTCACGGTGACCGACAACCAGCAGGTACGCGCAGGCGACTTGCTGGCCCGCATCGACGATCGCGACTACCGCGCCGCGCTGGCCAAGGCGGAAGGCGCGGTGGCCGCCCAGCAGGCGCTGCTGGCCAATCTCGACGCCACCCGGTCCCTGCAGGAGGCCGTGATCAGCCAGGCCCGGGCGGCGGTGACGGCGGTGGATGCCGACACCGCGCGAGCCCGCGATGACCAGGCGCGTTACCAGAGCCTGGCGGCCAAGTCGGCCGTATCGATCCAGAGCTCGCAAAAGGCAGACTCCGATTACAAGCAGTCGCTGGCCAACACGCAGAAGGCGCAGGCCAGCCTGCTCGCCGCGCAGCGCCAGGTCGACGTGATCGCCACGCAGAAGCTGCAGGCCCAGGCGGCGCTCGCGCAGGCCACCGCGGAGCGCGATATCGCCAAACTGAACCTTGGCTACACGGAGTTGCGAGCGCCCATCGACGGCACTGTCGGCAACCGCCGCGCCCGCGTGGGCGCCTACGCCGCCGGCGGCACGCAATTGCTTTCGATCGTGCCGGCGCGCGGCCTGTGGGTCGATGCCAACTTCAAGGAAGGGCAGCTTGCGCATCTGCGGCCGGGCATGCGCGCCACCGTGGAGGCCGATGTGCTGCCGGGGCGTGTTTTCCACGGCCGCGTGACCAGCCTGGCGCCGGCCACCGGCGCGCAGTTCAGCGTGCTGCCGCCGGAGAACGCCACCGGCAACTTCACCAAGATTGTCCAGCGCGTGCCGGTGCGCATCATGCTGGAGGAGAACGAGGCCACGCTGGCCATGCTCCGGCCCGGCCTGTCCGTGGTCGCCGAAGTCGATTCCCGCGCGGATGCGCAGGTGCAGCCATGAGCACCGGTGTCCTCGCCGCGCCCGGGCAGGGCGCGCAGCCGGCCGAGACCAAGCCTTCACCCCCGGCATTTTCCGCGGCCTCCATGACCACGGGCGCCAAGGTGTTCGCCTTTGCCACCATGTGCGTGGGCATGTTTATCGCCTTGCTGGATATCCAGATTGTCTCGGCCTCGCTGCGCGATATCGGCGGCGGGCTCTCGGCGGGCACCGATGAAACCGTGTGGGTGCAGACCAGCTACCTGATCGCCGAGATCATCGTCATCCCGTTGTCGGGCTGGCTGTCTCGGGTAATGTCCACGCGCTGGCTGTTTGCCGCGTCGGCGGCCGGGTTCACGCTGACCAGCCTGCTGTGCGGCATTGCCTGGAACATCCAGAGCATGATCGCCTTTCGCGCCATGCAGGGCTTCCTGGGCGGCTCGATGATCCCGCTGGTGTTCACCACCGCCTTTGCGTTCTTCGGCGGCAAGCAGCGCGTCATTGCCGCCGCCACCATCGGGGCCCTGGCTTCGCTGGCGCCTACGCTCGGACCCACCGTGGGGGGCTGGATCACCGACCACTACTCCTGGCACTGGCTGTTCTTCATCAACCTGGTTCCCGGTATCTTCGTCACCGTAGCCGTGCCCATGCTGGTGCGCGTGGACCGGCCCAACTGGTCCCTGATACGCGGCGCCGACTACCTCGGCATGACCTTGATGGCGCTGTTCCTCGGCTGCCTGCAATACACGCTGGAGGAAGGCCCGCGCTGGGACTGGTTCGGCGACGACGTGATTCGCGCCACGGCTTGGATCTCGGGCATCGCGGGCGTGGGCTTTGTCTGGCGCAGCCTGACCTATGCGCAGCCGGTGGTGGATTTGCGCGCGCTCAAGGACCGCAACTTCGCGCTGGGCTGCTTCTTTTCCTTCATGGCCGGCGTGGGCATTTTCGCCACCATCTATCTCACGCCGCTGTTCCTTGGCCGCGTGCGCGGCTTCAGCGCGTTGCAGATCGGGTTGGCGGTGTTTTCCACCGGCGTGTTCCAGGTCATGTCGATCCCCGTGTACGCTTTCTTCGCCAACCGTGTGGACCTGCGCTGGCTGATGATGTTCGGGCTGGGCTGCTTTGCGTTCTCGATGTGGCAGTTCGCGCCCATCACGCATGACTGGGGCGCGCAGGAATTGCTGCTGCCGCAGGCGTTTCGCGGCATGGCGCAGCAGTTCGCGGTGGCGCCGGCGGTCACGCTCACGCTCGGGGCGCTGTCGCCGGAGCGGCTCAAGCTGGCGTCCGGCCTGTTCAACCTGATGCGCAACCTGGGCGGCGCGATCGGCATCGCTGGTTGCGCGACGATCCTGAACGACCGCACCAACCTGCATTTCCAGCGCATCGCCGAGCACCTGAACTACCGCAACGAGGCGATGGGCGCGCTGCTGCAGGCCGTCGGCAGCAATATGGCCGCGTGGGGCAACGACATTGTCGACGCGCAGAGCGCGGCGCTCAGGCAACTGTGGGCGCTGGCGTGGCGCGAGGCGCAGACGCAGACCTTTGGCGATGCCTTCCTGGTCATCATGGTCTGCTTTGTGATCACCACCGCGATGGTGCCGCTGATGCGCAAGGTGGCGGCGCCGAAAGCGCCGTCGGCCGACGCGCATTGAGACCTTCAATCGGGAGATGCATGATGAAAGCCATTTTAGCCAACGCGCTGGCCAGCGCCTTAGCCAGCGCCGCACTGTTTGCCGGCATGGCGGCCCAGCCCGTCCATGCGGCTACGGAGCGCCCGCGCGACAGCGGCGTGGGATGCGCCCGTGCCGATAACCGCTACTGCAAGGCGCCGCGCGGTGTTCCCGCCGGCGAAGCCCAAGCGGAATGGTCCGCGACCGCGTGGCCATCCTCGTCCACCAAGCCAGGGAGTCTGTGATGAAAGCCAGGGAAGTCGTGTTATGCCACCCCGTTCGCACCGCCATAGGCGCCTATAACGGTTCGCTCAAGGCCACGCCGGCGACCGAACTGGGGGCGGCCGTCATCCGCGAGACGGTCCGCCGCTCCGGGCTGGACCCGGAACGGATCGGCAGCGTGGTGTTCGGCAATGTGATCCAGGCGGGCAACCGGATGAACCCGGCGCGGCAGGCCGCCATCGGCGCGGGCCTGCCGGTGTCGTTGCCCGCGATGACCGTCAACCGCGTGTGCGGGTCCGGCGCGCAGGCCATCGCCAGCGCCGCCGATGAAATCTGGCTTGGCCATGTCGATGCAGCGGTTGCCGGCGGCATGGAGAACATGGACCAGGCCCCCTACCTGATGCCCGCCGGCCGCTGGGGCAGCCGCATGGGCGACGCGGTGCTGCAGGACAGCATGCTGCGCGACGGGCTGGTGGATGCCTTCTCGGGCGAGCACTCGGGCTGGCATACCGAGGATCTGGTGACCCGCAACAAGATTGGCCGCGATGAACAGGACCGCTGGGCGGAGCGCTCGCAGAGCCGCTTTGCCCACGCGCAGGAACAAGGCCGTTTCGTGGAGCAGATCGTTGGCGTTCCGGTGAAGGCGAAGGGCGGGACGGCGATGTTCGGCGTGGACGAGGCAAACCGGCCGGACACCACATTCGAGATTCTCAGCAGGCTTCGCCCCGCGTTCCGCAAGGATGGCACCATCACCGCGGGCAATGCGCCGGGGCTCAATAGCGGCGCGGCTGCCATGCTCGTCGCCGAACGCGCCCTGGCCGAGAGCCAGGGCCTGGCACCGATGGCGCGGCTGGTGGCCTACGGCGTCGGCGCGGTCGAGCCGGGTCTGTTCGGCCTTGGCCCCGTGCCCGCCGTGCGTCAGGCGCTGCAGCGCGCGCAATGGACGCTGGGCGATATCGAGCGGATCGAGATCAATGAGGCCTTCGCGGCGGTGCCGCTGGCGGTCGCGGGCGAACTCGGGCTGCCGCTCGACATCATCAACGTGGACGGCGGCGCCATCGCGCATGGCCACCCGATCGGCGCGACCGGCGCGGTGCTGACCACGCGCCTGCTCTATTCGATGCGCATGGACGGCATACGCCGGGGCATCGTGACGCTGTGCATCGGGGGTGGGCAGGGCATCGCGCTGGCGCTCGAAATCCTGGATTAAGCAGCACTGGCAGGGCGGGTTTTCCGGCATCGGGACATTTCAATCCAGCTATCATGTTGAAAGTATCAAGATGCCGGATTGGAGCCCTCGACCATGCAAAGAAAGACCTTCAGGAACATGCAATGCCCCATCGCCCGTGGCCTGGAACGGGTTGGCGAGTGGTGGAGCATGCTGCTGATGCGCGAGGCGTTCTATGGCGCACGGCGTTTCGACGACTTCCAGAAGAACCTGGATATCGCGCCCAACATGCTCACGCGCCGCCTGACCGCGCTGGTGGAGGAGGGTTTGCTGGAGCGCCGCCAGTACTCCGAGAAGCCGCCGCGCTATGAGTATGTCCTGACCCAGTGCGGGCGCGACTTCCTGCCCGTGCTGCTGGCCATGCTGGCCTGGGGCAATAAGCACTTCGCGCCGGAAGGCCCCAGCGTGGAGTTGCTCGACAAGGAAACCGGCAAGGTCGTCGAACCGGTGCTGGTGGACGCCGGCACGGGGGAGCGCCTGAGTTTCGCGCGGCACGCGCTGGTGCCCGGTCCCGCCGCCGGAGACGGCATGCGCCGGCGGCTCGAATCCGCTGCCGGCTTCTTGTCGGGCGGCGAGGACGCGGCGGAGGCAGGCGACGAGCTTGCCGGGAGCGGCGCCTCATAGGCTTTTTTTTTATTTATCCCATCCATCGAAGCGGGGAACGTCATGAAGATTCTGGTCCTGGGCGCTGGCGCCATGGGCGGTTACTACGGCGGACGGCTGATGCAGGCGGGCGCCGATGTCACGTTCCTGGTGCGGCCACGGCGCGCCGAGGTGCTGGCCAGGGACGGCCTGGTCGTGCGCAGCGAGCTTGGCGATATCCATACTGCCGTAAAGACCGTGCTCTCCGGCGCGGTCAGGGCGGACTACGACCTCGTCCTGCTGGCCTGCAAGACCTACGACCTGGCCAGCGCGATGCAAGCGCTGGACCCGGCGCTGGACGGCACCCACGGCAAGGGCGCGGCGATCCTGCCGCTGGTCAATGGCCTGCGCGCGTATGAGACGCTGGATGCGCGCTACGGCCGGGAAAGGGTGCTCGGCGGTGTCTCTTACATCGCGACCACGCTGGACGCTTCCGGCGCGGTGGTGCACCAGGGGGCGGTCGACAGACTCGTCGTGGGCGCCCGTGCCGAACCGGCGCAAGCCCTGGCCGGCGCATTTCATGCACTCGCCGCGAGCACGCCTGGCATGCGCGAACTGTCGCCGGCGATCGACCAGGCGCTGTGGAACAAGTGGGTGATGATCTCGGCCGGTGCGCTGATGACGTGCCTGATGCGCGGCACCGTCGGCGAGATCGTCAGGACGGCCGACGGACGGGCGCTGATGCGCCAGGCCATGGACGAGTGCGCGGCGGTGGCGCGCTTGTCCGGGCATGCCTTGCCCGAGCCGGTGGCCGATGCGATGGCCGCGCGGCTGCTGGACGAGACCTCGACGTGGGCCGCCTCGATGATGCGCGACATCGCACAAGGCGCGCCCCGCCTGGAGGCGTTGGACATCGTCGGCGACATGGCGCAGCGCGCCGCGCGGCTGGGACATGACGCGCCGCTGGCGCGCATCGCCTATGCCCACCTGCAGGTCTACGAGGCCCAGCGCGCCGCCGCCTAGCCCCTGGTGTCCGCCGTCACGGCGGCGGCTGCGCGGCGTTCCCGCGCCTGGCGCCGGAACGCGCCTGGCCCCATGCCGAAATACGCCTTGAAGGCCCGCCCGAATGCCGCCTCGGAGGCATAGCCGCAATGCTCGCCGATGCTGGCCGCGGAATCGCGGTCTTGCGTCAGCAGGCGGGCGGCCATTTCCATGCGCAAGGTGGTGACCAGCTGCAGCGGCGTCTCGCCGCTGAGTTGCGTAAAGCGCCGGGCAAAGGTCGCCCGCGACATATTGCATGCCTCGGCCAGCGACGCCACCGACCACGGCTCGGCGGGTGCGCGCAGCACGGCATCGATCGCCCTGGACATGCGCGCATCGGCCATCAGCGCCAGCAGGCTGTGCGTGACCCCGCCCTGGGCGATCAGGGCGCGCAGCAGCAAGGTCAGCAAGGCGGTGGAAAGCTGCGCGATGACCGCCATGCCGCCGGGCTCGGGCGCCTGGGCCTCGTTGCGCATCATGTCGATCAAGGCATCCAGCCAGGCGCAATCGGCGCGTTCGGCGGTGGCGATGCGCAGCACGGGGGGCAGGTTGCGCAACAGCATGGTGCCCGGCAAGCCCAGCACAAAAGTGCCGCACAACATATCCAGCGGACGCTCGTCGCCCGGCACTGTCACTTCCGTCAGCAAGCCGTTGAAGCGCGTCCGGTGGGCCGGCATGTCCGCGCCGGCGGGCGCTGCGCCGTCCGGCAGGCTGCGCAGCGTGTGCGCGGTGCCATGGGGAAACAGCAGCACATCACCCGCGCCAAGCGAGATCGCGTCCTGCTCCACCAGCGCGCGCGCCTGCCCGCCCAGGATGATGTGATAGGGAAGGTGCCCGGGCGGCGCCGCCGCGTTGTCCACGCGCCAGTTGCCGGCGAAGTGGCAGTGCAGGTCCACGGTGCCGGCGGGAGCCAGCATGCGCACCAGTTCGGTCAAGGCGTCCATGACGGGATGTTGAGACGATGGAGCAAGAGATTGCGACTATTGTATGCTGTAAATGACAAGATGGACGCCTAGACTTCAGTCCATGGAAGCAGCGCAACAAACACGGCGCGATCCATCGACCAAACTAACCGGAGTCCATCATGTCCCGTCTTCACACCATCAACGCCACTGAAGCCACCGGCCAGACCGCCCAGTTGTTCGCTGCGATCAAGGGCGCCGTCGGCAAGGTGCCCAACGCCTACCTGGTTATCGGCAGCAATGCCCCCGAGGTGCTTGCCAACGTGCTGCAAACCGGGGCGTTGCTGAAGAACGCCACCCTCAGCGCCCGCGAGCTGGAGGCCATCAATCTCTCTGTCAGCGAAGCCTCGGCTTGTGATTACTGTGTCGCCGCGCACACCATGACCGGCAAGATGGCGGGCTACAGCGCGGAGCAGACACGCGAACTGCGCGCCGGCAGCTACCCGGAAGACAGCAAGATCGACGCCCTGGTCCGCTTTGCGCTGGCCCTGGTGAAGACCGCCGGCACGTTGCCCGCCAGCGCTGTCGCCAATGTGCGCGAAGCCGGCTATACCGACCGCCAGATCATCGAGGCCATCCAGGCGGTCAGTGCGATCCTGTTCACCAATATGGTCAATCGCGTCAACGATACCGTGGTGGATTTCCCGAAGGTGGCGTGAGGGGGAGGCCAGCCGGGGCTGGCCGGGCGAAGCGCCCGGCTACCCGCTGGCCTGCAAGCGGGCTGGCACCATCAGGCCGCTTCATGCGCCGGGAAAACGACACTTCAGGCGCACTTGCCGCCGACTGACCGCGTTGCCCCGTAGCGGGTCGCATATTCCCAGCCCAGTTCTGCAAGCGGCCTTGCCTTGCGGCCGGTTTCCAGCGCATCCGCGGCCGCCGCATTGCCACCTTCCGCGCGCCGCGCAATGCCGTTCATGATGGCGGCCAGCCTGAAGAAGTTATAGGCGAGGTAGAAATCCCAATGTTCCATCTCCTGCATGCCGTTGGCATCGCCATACCACCGAATGTAGGTGGCCTCGTCCGGAATGCCCAGGTCGTGCAGGTCCAGCCCGCCAATGCCGCGCCAGAGCGATGCCGGGATATGCCAACCCATGCACTGATAGGCAAGGTCGGCCACCGGGTGGCCCAGCGTCGATAATTCCCAATCCAGGACACCGAGTACGCGCGGCTCGGTTGGATGAAAGAGCAGGTTGTCCATGCGGAAGTCGCCGTGGACAAGGCTGGTCTGGTGTTCCGGCGGAAGATGGCGTGGAAGCCAGTCGGCCAGGGCCTCCAGCGCGGTATTGCCGTCCGTGCCGGTGTCCTGGCACTGGCGTGCCCAGCGGCTCACTTGCCGTGCGATGTAGTTTCCGCTTTTGCCATAGTCGGCGAGACCTGCCTTTTGATAGTCCACCCGATGCAATGCCGCTATCACCCGGTTCATTTCCCGGTAGATCGCCGTGCGTTCCTCACGCGACAGGCCGGGCAGCGACTGGTCGAACATGACCCTGCCTTGCAGGAACTCCATGACGTAGAAGGGGCTGCCCAGGATCGACGTATCCTCGCTGTAGAGGAACAGTTGCGGGACGGGCACTTCGCTGTCCCGCAGTGCATGCATTACGCGATATTCGCGGTCAATGGCATGGGCGGACGACAACAGCTTGCCGGGCGGTTTGGTGCGCAGTACATATTGCCGCCCTTCGCACCAGATCCGATAGGTGGGATTGGACTGGCCGCCGGCCAGCCGTTGCGCCATGAGCGAGGGCCGCTCGATCAGGCCCTGGCCGTGCAGCAAGGCCGCCAGCCTGGTGCAATCCAGATCCGGCGGGTGTTTATCCGCCGGGGCGGTCTCGCGTTGCGCGCTGGCATGCGTCATCGTGTCTGTCTCCCTGTGCCCCGATCCACTACGGGGTCTCTTCGATTGGTTGTGTCGTTCGCTTCGGGCTAAAGCGTGCTGACCATGTGCCCGCCATCCACCGGCAATACGGCGCCGGTGATGTAATCCGAAGCGTTCGATGCCAGCAGGAGCAGCGCGCCGTCGAGTTGCTCCGGCTGTCCAAGCCGGCGTTGCGGGATCCGTTTGACCAGTGCCTGGCCGCTGTCGGTCTCGAAGAAGCTCCGGTTGATGTCGGTTTCGAAATACCCCGGTGCCAGCGCATTGACGCGGATACCATACCGCGCCCATTCCAGCGCGAGCGACCGTGTCAGGTGAATCAGTCCAGCCTTGGCCGCGGCATAGGCGGGCACTTGCTGGGCAACGCGCATACCAAGGATCGAGGCGATGTTGACGATGCTGCCGCCCTTGCCGCCATCGCGCATCATCTGCGCCGCATGCTGTGCCACCCGCCACGCGCCGCTCAGGTTGGTGTCGATCACGCTTTGCCATTCGTCCTCCGCCACCTCGATGGCGGGACGCGTGACAGCAATGCCTGCGCTGTTGACCACGATGTCGACCGTGCCCAACGCGCTGGCCGCGGCCGCGAAGGCCGACGCCACCGAGGCCGGGTCCCTGACGTCGAGCGAAACCACGCAGCCTTCAGCGCCTTCCTCGCGGAGCGCGGCAAGCAGTGCCTCGCCTTCGCCGACGCGCCGTCCGGCCAGTGCAACCCGGCATCCGGCACGCGCCAGGGTCAGGGCGAAGTGCCGGCCCAGGCCGCCGAATGCGCCGGTCACCAGCGCGACCTTGCCCTCCAGGTCGGCAAACAGGTTAGGGGCGGGATGCGCTTTCATGCAAAATCTCCTTTGATTGCCAGAATGGATGCCGGTGTTGCCCGGCCACCCGTCGCCTGCGGGCAAAGGCGGCCAGCCTATGCTGCCTCAGGCTGCCTTGCCCATGTCTTCGACCACCTTCTTGGCGTCGCCGAACACCATCATGGTCTTGTCCATGTAGAACAGTTCGTTATCCAGGCCCGCGTAGCCAGCCGCCATCGAGCGCTTGTTCACGATGATGGTCTTGGCCTTGTAGGCTTCCAGGATCGGCATGCCGGCAATCGGCGAGCCGGGATCGGTCTTGGCGGCCGGGTTCACCACGTCGTTGGCGCCCAGCACCAGCACCACGTCGGCCTGGCCGAACTCGCTGTTGATGTCTTCCATCTCGAAGACCTGGTCGTAAGGGACCTCGGCCTCGGCCAGCAGTACGTTCATATGGCCCGGCATGCGGCCCGCCACCGGGTGGATGGCGTACTTCACCGTCACCCCCTTCTCGACCAGCTTTTCGGTGAGTTCCTTGAGCGCGTGCTGCGCGCGCGCCACCGCCAGGCCGTAGCCAGGGACGATGATCACGGTCTCGGCATTGCTCATCAGGAAGGCCGCGTCGTCGGCCGAGCCGGCCTTGACATTGCGCTGTTCCGCACCGCCTGCCGTGGCGGCCGCCGCGGTGTTGCCAAAGCCGCCGAGCAGCACGTTGAAGAACGAGCGGTTCATCGCGCGGCACATGATGTACGAGAGGATGGCGCCGGAGGAGCCAACCAGCGAGCCGGCGATGATCAGCATCGGGTTGTTGAGCGAGAAGCCAATGCCGGCGGCCGCCCAGCCCGAGTATGAGTTCAGCATCGACACCACCACGGGCATGTCGGCGCCCCCGATCGGGATGATGATCAGCACGCCCAGCACGAAGGCGATCGCCAGCATCAGCAGGAAGGGCATCCAGGCCTGCGACAGGAAGAAGGCCACGCCGAAGCCGATCATCGCCACCGCCAGCAGCAGGTTGAGCATGTGTTGGCCGGCGAAGGACACCGGCGCGCCCTGGAACAGCCGGAACTTGTAGCGCCCGGCCAGCTTGCCGAAGGCGATCACCGAACCCGAGAAGGTAATGGCGCCGACGAAGCAGCCGATGAACAGCTCGATGCGGTTGCCCAGCGGGATGTCATGCGAGCCCGCGGGCGCAATGCCGAAGGCGGCTGGCTCAGCCACCGCGGCCACCGCGATGAAGACGGCGGCCAGGCCGATCAGCGAATGCATGGCGGCCACCAGTTCGGGCATCTTGGTCATCTCGACCTTCTTCGCCACGTAGGCACCGATGCCGCCGCCGACCACCAGCGCGCCGAAGATCAATGCCAGGCCTTCGGCGACCGACGACTGGGCGGCGCTTGCCGCCATGAAGTCGTTCCTCAGTTTGGCGATCAACACCAGCGTGGTTACCGCCGCGATGGCCATGCCGGTCATGCCGAAGGCGTTGCCGCGCCGTGCGGAACTGGGATGCGAGAGGCCCTTGAGCGCCTGGATGAAACACACCGAGGCCAGCAGGTAGAGCAGGGTGACGAGGTTCATGCTCACGAGATTGCTCATGCCGCGGCCTCCTTGCCATGGGCGCCCGCGGGCTTGGCCTTGGGTTCCTTCTTCTTGAACATCTCCAGCATGCGCTGCGTCACCAGAAAGCCGCCGAACACGTTGACCGCGGCGAGCGCCACCGCCAGCGCGCCCATGGTGCGGCCCACGGGCCCCTCGGTCAGGCCGGCCGCCAGCATGGCGCCGACGATGATGATGGCCGAGATTGCGTTGGTCACCGCCATCAGCGGGGTGTGCAGGGCCGGTGTGACCGTCCAGACCACGTG
>NZ_JBFTLX010000201.1:0-13178 GCF_056396665.1 Cupriavidus sp. 05T313
TCCCCGACATGCCGCGGTAAACCTGTCGCAACCAGTCTCATCGCATCAATGGGCCAGCCTGCCCTGCGCAGCGGCGTCACATCCGCGCGGATGAAGTCCCTGGCATGTCCGCCAGGGCACGCTCAATCACGTCTTGAATCTCGAACGAATCTTGCAGGCGCCGGATGGCCGCATGCAGCTCGGCGGCTTGCGGCCAGGTCCGCTTCAGATAGCTGAGCCACAATTTGACGCGTCCGTGCTCATGACGGCATTCGACACGGGCCTGCAACTTCTTCAGGTAGTCGGCAATGTGACGAAGCACGAGCGGCCATTCCTCGCCGGATGCCACCCTTTCCATCAGCCCGCGTATCCGCAAGGCCAGGAAAGGATCGGATACGGCGCCCCGCCCTATCATCACGTCGGCACAGCCGCTGACAGCCCGGCAGCGTTCCCAGTCGGCGACCGTCCAGACTTCTCCGTTGGCAACAACGGGCACGTCCACGGCAGCATCGATACGCGCGATCCACTCCCAGTGGGCCGGCGGCCGGTAGCCATGGTCGCGCGTTCTGGCATGCACGACGAGGGAAGCCGCGCCGCCTTCCGCCAGCGCGGTGGCGCAGTCGATCGCCAGCGAGGTATCGGACACGCCAAGCCGCATTTTTGCCGTTACGGCGATGCTGGCAGGCACCGCGGCGCGAACGCACGAAACGATCCGGTTCAGCAGCTCAGGGTCCGCCAGCAACATGGCCCCGCCACCGTGCCTGTTGACGACTTTGGCGGGGCAACCGAAGTTCAGGTCGAGTCCATGCGGCGACAACGTCGCTGCTTGGGCCGCGTTCAGCGCCAGCCATTCCGGATCGCTTCCAAGCAGCTGGATCACCATCGGCGTGCCACTAGGAGTATGGCCTCCGTCGAGGATCTCGGGGGTGTCCCTCTCGTAGACGCGCTCGGGAAGCAGAGAGCCGGTCACCCTGACGAACTCGGACACACACCCGTCGTATCCGCCCGCGCCGGTCAGCACGTCGCGCAACACGTAGTCCGCAAGCCCTTCCATGGGGGCCAGAAACAGCCGGCTCATGCGAAAGCTGGCGCCGAAGTGTGGCGCTTGTCCTGGCGATATGCCGGAAAACCGGAAAACACGAAACCGGCCGCCGGAACGGGCCTGGCCTCGGCGGCAAGCACCTGGTGAATGTCCTGGATTTCGGAAGGCATTGGGATTCGCACTGTGCAGGCGAGTCCTCGATATGAATCGCCACATTTGAGAAGGGTAGCCAGCGCGATGAAGCCGCGCGTCACCCGGATATGCGTGATTTTAACCGATCGCCCCAACCAGCAAATCTCGGCAGGATTTTCGCGCCGGGACGCAACTGGATTCACAGTGCGTTGCGCTTGCAGGTGGCACGTTCGGCGTCCGCACCTGCCCGGTCCTGTCCCGCCTTGCGCGGGATTCTGGCTTTGTGGCGCTCGCCTGGCGGGACGCCCTGCTTAACGCGAAAGGCAGGAGTCAGGCGATCAAGACTTCCGCCGGGATTTTCAGTTCCTGATTGAGGCGCCGGATCATGGCCAGGCTGAGGCCTCGCTTGCGGTTCAGCACCTCATACACCCGATTCAGATTTCCGAAATACGGCTGCATATCGCGTGCAGTCAGACCGCCCTGCTCCATCCTGAAACGAATTGCCTCGATTGCGTCCGGGTGCTCCAGCGGGAAATGATCCGCTTCATAGCGCTCGATGAGGGTTGCCATGATCTCCAGGCGATCCCCTTCCGGGGTGCCGGGTACCGGATCGATATCGACGAGCGCCGACACGTCGGCCAGCGCCGCCTGATAGTCATCGTCAGTGTGCAGAGGTCGAATGTCCATGCGTTACTCCAGTTCCACGGTTGCCGCATCGGCCCGGTCATATTCGGCGTGTGTCCCGATGAACTTCACGTACACAACGCCCACGCGGTATGCGACTGCGACGATCAACCGGTAGTTGTTACCGCCGATGTTAAACACCACACGATTGCTACCTACGAAGCTGGCCGACGCGTATCGGTCCTTGATGTCTTGCGGTGTCGACCATCGCGCCCGGATGGCTTCCTCGTGCCACGCCAGCAGCGGCTGCTTTGCGCCCGGGTGCTTCTCGCAGAACATCAGCAGATGTCGTTTCGCAATAATTCGCATGGCACTGATTATAGTCCCAAAATGGGACTACGTCAGATCGATTCGGCAAACGCAGTCACCCGTCTTGCGCGCAAGCGGGGGCGGTAAATGGAATTCGAATGGTGGAATACGCAGTGTCGGCGGCAGCGAGCGGCCTTGTGCCAATGGAGGGAGATCCCGACTCCTGGCCCTAACCGGGCCAGGCCCGCCCAACAGAACTGTTACAGAACTGTTGCCCTGCCAGGCAATACCATGCCGCCTCGCCAGGGCGGCTGGCGACGGCTTACTTCTTGTCCGGCTGGTTGAACGGGAACGTGCCGAACATGTTCTTGGCCTGGCTCTGCATCTGTTCCTGCATCTGCACGAACAGGTTCTTGCTCTGCTCGATGTAGTTGCTCATCATGCCCTGCATCATCGGGCCCTGCATGTTCATGAACTGGGACCACATGTCGGGGCTGAACGGCTCGCCGGAGTATAGCCCCTTGGAGTTTTCGGCCAGCTTGTTCTGGATATCGATAAAGGCCTGGATGTTCTTCTCCAGGTAGGTCCCCATCATGCCCTGCATGGCATGGCCGTAGTAGCGGATGATCTGCGACAGCATGGAGCTGGAGAACATCGGCACGCCGCCGGTCTCTTCTTCCAGGATGATCTGCAGCAGGATGCTGCGCGTGAGCTCGTCGCCTGACTTGGCGTCGATCACCTTGAAATCCTCGGTGTCCATCACGAGCTGCTTGACGTCGGCTAGCGTGATGTAGGTGCTGGTCTGCGTATCGTAGAGCCGGCGATTAGGATACTTCTTGATCAGTCGCTCTGCGCCTTTCTTGGTGGTAGCCATCGTGCTCTATCCTTTTATCGTCGCTGTTGCATGCTGCTGCACCGCATGCTGTGCGGTGCGCAAAATCGAAACCGGCAGCGGGGGATACAACGTGTTGACCTGCAACGCATGATCTATTTTGGTGCGGGCAAGCCGCTGCCCTGATTCTATGCCCAACAAGGCACTATTGAAAGCCGGGGCCGTTAAGGAAAACCCGCACGGGGCAATGGATTGCGGGAAATGCGGGGGCAGGTTTTTACCCGGTTCAGTCGGCATGGTGCGGTGCAGGGAGTGCAATGCAATATTGCTGCGGGGAATGGGGCAGCTCAAGGTCTATTTGGAGAACATGCGGGGACTTCGGTTGACTGCCCGGATTGGCCGCCCTGCCAGTTCCGCCACCAAAAACAAAAAAGGCCCTCCGAAGAGGACCTCCCAAGACAAAAAGCCACCCGAATACCAAAGGCGGCCCTAGCCCATCACCCCATATGCAGGCCGCCGTTCAGCGAGAAATCCGCGCCGGTCGAGAAGCCCGACTCATCGGACGCCAGCCAGGCGCAGATCGACGCAATTTCCTCGGGCGCGCCAAGGCGCTTGACGGGAATGGTGCCGACGATCTTGTCCAGCACATCCTGGCGGATCGACTTGACCATGTCGGTAGCAATGTACCCAGGCGACACCGTGTTCACGGTCACGCCCTTGGTCGCCACTTCCTGCGCCAGCGCCATGGTGAAGCCGTGCAGGCCTGCCTTCGCGGTGGAGTAGTTGGTTTGCCCGAACTGGCCCTTCTGCCCATTGACCGACGAAATATTGACGATGCGGCCGAAGCCACGGTCCGCCATGCCGTCGATGACCTGCTTGGTCACGTTGAACAGCGAGGTCAGGTTGGTATCGATCACGGCGTCCCAGTCGGCGCGCGTCATCTTGCGGAACACCACGTCACGCGTGATGCCGGCGTTGTTGATCAGGACGTCGACTTCACCGACTTCGGCCTTGACCTTGTCGAATGCGGCCTTGGTCGAATCCCAGTCGGCAACGTTGCCTTCCGACGCGATGAAATCAAAGCCCAGGGCCTTCTGCTGCTCGAGCCATTTTTCACGGCGCGGCGAGTTGGGGCCGCAACCGGCCACCACTTTGTAGCCATCCTTGGCCAGACGCTGGCAGATGGCCGTTCCAATGCCACCCATGCCACCGGTTACGTATGCAATGCGCTGAGTCATATCTACTCCTTGATGGCTAGTTTTTATTGAAACCAGCGGGAAGAAGCCCTCTCCCCGCCAGCACACCCCTCAGACCAGCTTGCGCGCTATGCGTTGCGGCAAGCGATGCAGATTGTCACTCGCGTTCCACCGCCAGCGCCACGCCCATGCCGCCGCCGATGCACAGCGAGGCCAAGCCCTTGCGCGAACCGCGGCGCTTCATCTCATGCAGCAGCGTGACCAGCACGCGGCAGCCCGACGCGCCGATCGGATGCCCGATGGCGATAGCACCGCCGTTGACGTTGACCTTGGACGTGTCCCAGCCCATCTGCTTGTGCACGGCCAGGGCCTGGGCAGCGAAGGCTTCGTTGATTTCCATCAGGTCGAGCTCTTCCACGCTCCAGCCGGCGCGCGACAGGCAACGCTGCGATGCAGGTACCGGGCCCATGCCCATTACCTTGGGATCGACACCGGCGGTACCGTAGGCTCGGATGGTCGCCAGCGGAGTCAGGCCGAGTTCCTTGGCCTTGGCAGCCGACATCACCACCACCGCGGCGGCACCGTCGTTCAGGCCCGAGGCATTGGCCGCGGTCACCGTGCCGGCCTTGTCGAAGGCGGGCTTCAGGCCAGCCAGCGCATCCTGCGTGACGCCGTGGCGCACGAACTCGTCGGTGGCGAACTGCACCGGATCGCCCTTGCGCTGGGGAATCGGCACCGGCACGATTTCCTCGTCAAACCTGCCAGCCTTCTGGGCAGCTTCGGCCTTGTTCTGTGAGGCCGCCGCGAACGCGTCCTGCGCTTCGCGCGTGATGCCGTATTCCTTGGCGACGTTCTCGGCGGTGACGCCCATGTGGTACTGGTTGTAGACGTCCCACAGACCGTCCACGATCATGCTGTCGACCAGCTTGGCATCGCCCATGCGGAAGCCGTCGCGCGAGCCCGGCAGCACGTGCGGCGCGGCACTCATGTTTTCCTGGCCGCCCGCCACCACGATCTCGGCATCGCCCGCGGCAATGGCGTTGGCCGCCAGCATCACGGCCTTCAGGCCSGAGCCGCAGACTTTGTTGATGGTCATGGCCGGCACCATCACGGGCAGGCCAGCCTTCAGCGCGGCCTGGCGCGCCGGGTTCTGGCCGGAGCCGGCGGCCAGCACCTGGCCCATGATCACTTCGCTGACCTGCTCGGGCTTGATGCCGGCGCGCTCGAGCGCGGCCTTGATAACGATGGCGCCGAGTTCAGGTGCGGGGATCTTGGCGAGCGAGCCGCCGAACTTGCCCACCGCGGTACGGGCAGCGGATACGATGACGATGTCAGTCATTGGGAGGTCCTCTCGAGTTGAATGCGGATAAGGGGTGAAAGAGGCCGGCTGCCCAATGGGGTGCCGGCCCGGACAAATCCTATGCCTTCGCCTTGACGTAGCGGCCCGGTGCCGCCTCGATGGCGCGGTAATCCTTGTTGCCGTAGTCGGTGGGCGCTGCCTTGCGCGCGCCGGCGTGCTTGCCCAGCCAGGATGCCCAGTCGGGCCACCAGCTGCCGGCATGCTCGGTGGCATCGCTGAGCCAGTCCTCTGGCAACGCCGGAAGCTTGTCGTTGGTCCAGTGGCTGCGCTTCTTCTTGGCCGGCGGGTTGATCACRCCGGCRATATGGCCSGAYGCSCCAAGCACGAARCGCAGYTTGTTCTTGAGCAGCGCGGTCGAGGCGTAGGCCGATGCCCAGGGCACGATATGGTCCTCGCGCGAGCCGTAGATATAGGTGGGCACGTCAATGCTGCCCAGGTCCACCGGCGCATTGCACACGGTCAGCTTGCCCGGCTCCTTGAGTTCGTTCTGCAGGTAGGTATGGCGCAGGTACCAGCAGTACCAGGGTCCCGGCAAGTTGGTGGCGTCGCCGTTCCAGAACAGCAGGTCAAACGGTACCGGAGTATTGCCCTTCAGGTAGTTGTCGACGACATAGTTCCAGACCAGGTCGTTGGGGCGCAGGAAAGAGAACGTGTTGGCCAGTTCCACGCCGCGCAGCAACGCGCATGGCGCGCCCCCGACGCCGCCCAGGGTGGCTTCGCGCAGCTTGACGTGGGCTTCGTCGACAAACACATCCAGCACGCCGGTCTCGGCGAAATCCAGCAGCGTGGTCAGCAATGTCAGGCTGGCCACGGGCCGCACGCCGCGCTTGGCCAGCACCGCCAGCGCGGTGGACACGATGGTGCCGCCCACGCAGAAGCCCAGCACGTTGATCTGGTCCTGGCCGCTGATCTCGCGCGTGACTTCGATGGCGCGGATGGCGGCATGCTCGATGTAGTCATCCCAGCTGATCTCGGCCATCGAGGCATCCGGGTTGCGCCAGGACACCATGTAGACCGTGTGCCCCTGCTCCACCATGTAGTTCACCAGCGAGGTCTGCGGCTGCAGGTCGAGGATGTAGTACTTGTTGATGCACGGCGGCACCAGCAGCAGCGGGCGCGTGAACACCTTTTCGGTGCTCGGCTTGTATTGCAGCAACTGGAAGTAGGGGTTCTCGTAGACGACCGCACCCTCGGTGACAGCCACGTTGCGGCCCACTTCGAAGGCGGATTCGTCGGTCTGTGAGATCTTGCCGCGGCCAAGGTCCTCCAGCATGTTGAGCACGCCAACCCGTAGCGACTCACCGCCCGACTCGATCAGTTTTTTCTGCGCCTCCGGATTGGTGACGAGGAAATTGGCCGGCGACATGGCATCGACCCACTGCGAGACGGCGAAGCGGATGCGCTGGCGGGTCTTGGCATCGGCCTCGACCGCGTCGGCCAGCTCATTCATGGCGCGTGCGTTGATCAGGTAGAAGGCAGCCGCGTAGTGAAAGGCCGCGCTGCTGCGCCAGGCATCGCCGGCAAAGCGGCGGTCGGCCAGTGCCTCCGCCGGATTGGCGCCGCCTTCGGCCATGCTTCGCCACAGCTCGCTGAAGTCCTTCATGTAGCGCTGCTGGATGCCGGCCAACTGATCGGGCGCGATCTTCACGCCCGCCATGGCGGAACCCGTCAAAGCCTCGAAACCGGGAATGCCGGGCATGCCGGACATGCCCTGCTGGGTCGCCATACCGTTGGCCTGTGCCTGACGGGTCCATTCCAGCCATGTCGCTGGATCAAATGGCCCCGAAGCAAATGAAAACGGTTGGGACTTGTCTTCCTTGGCGGAAGCTGCCGCACCTTTGCCGGTTGCCATGATGTTTCGTCTCTCTGCCGTCACTTATTTGAAAGCTGGCTGGGCGGCGTGCCACCACTGCGGGACTCACCCCCGCCTCCAGCCTCGAAACCGGCCCGCGCTGACACCCTCGGCTGGTGACGTCATGCGGTATGCTTGCCGGACACGCCTCTCCGCGGACCGGATGGTGCCGGCGGAGCCTGCGAATGCTCGCGAACACATAATCGCAAGCCACTCGAGGCCATTGTTGCCTTGCAATGTTCTGCCTGTCAATGCGGAAAATTGCGCGGACCGGCGCTAATGGCAAAATGCGCCCGGCGCGAATCTGCGGGCAGCCCGGCGCAGCCACTCCGGCCCCGGGGCAAGCTTGCACGAGAAGGATGACTTTCTGATGTACATCGTTGCAATCGGTTGGCTGTACGTGGTCCTGATGATGGCCATTACCGAACATACCGTGGTCGCGGGCGTGGCCACTTTCGTCTTTTATGGCCTGTTCCCGGTGGCGATCCTGGTGTACATCATGGGCACGCCTGGACGCCGGCGCCGGCGCAAGGCCGAGGAAGCAAAACAGGCCAAGAGCGAGCCGGACCCCGCGGCCGCCGGGGAGCCCGAGGCAACCCAGCCCGCCCAGGCGACGGGCGCGCGACCAGCCCTGCCGCCCGCCCGGGACTAACGGCGAGGGGAATTCAGGCGACCAACCAGACCAGGCTGGCCATGCGGCCAGTGACGCCATCGCGCCGGTAAGAGTAGAAGCGCCGCGCATCGCTGACGGTGCAGGCGTCGCCGCCATACACCGCGGTACAGCCCGCGCGCGCGAGGCGGATGCGGGCAAGCGCATAGATATCGGCGAAATACTTGCCGTCCGCGCCGGCGCGGAATGCGCGATCCACCGGTCCCGCTTCTTCGGGCAGCGCCTGGGCAAGAAAGGCCTGCCGGACTTCGGCGCCGACCTCGAAGGCTTGCGGGCCGATCGCAGGACCAAGCCAGGCCAGCCACTCGGCCTGCGCGCCTGCCCGCTCGCCCATGCGTGCCACCGTGGATTCGATCACCCCGCCGCACAACCCGCGCCAGCCAGCGTGCGCCGCGCCCACCACCGTGCCGGCACGATCGCAGAGCAGCACCGGCAGGCAATCCGCGGTCATTACGGCGCAGACCCGCGCAGGGGTCGCGGCAATGCTTGCGTCCGCCTGCGGAACCGCGCCATCGGCCGCGAACTTGTCCTCGGTGGCGATCGCGCAGCCATGCACCTGCTCCAGCCAGCCTGGCGCGGCCGGCAGCCGCGCGGCCAGGCGCGCCCGGTTGCCGGCGACCGCCGAGGGATCGTCGCCCACGTGGGTGCCGAGGTTAAGCCCGCCCGGGCTGCCGTCCGCCAGGCCGTAAGGGGCCTGGCTCAAGCCGCCCTGACGGGTGGTGGACAACGCGCGCACCCGCGCCGGGGCCGGCCAGTCAGGAACCAGCCACGGCGCCTCAGTCGTCATCGCCGTACTCCCATGCGCCGTCCTCGCCCTCCACCCAGCCGTCATCCTCGTCCTCATCATCGGCGCGGTCGAAATCGAGCGCTTCGATCAATGCCTGCAGGTCGTCGGGCGGCGGCGCCTCCCACGACATGGACTTGCCGGTCGTCGGATGCACCAGCCCCAACCGGAAGGCGTGCAGCGCCTGGCGCCCCAGCGGCACCGGCAGCGGCGCCTTGATGGCCGGGCGCTGGCCGCGCTGCGTAGCGGCGCGATGGTAGACCGGATCGCCGACCAGGGGATGGCCGATTGATTCGAAATGCACGCGGATCTGGTGCGTGCGGCCSGTTTCGAGCTGGCACATCACCATCGAGACATGGCCCCGCCCGAGCGGCACCGTGCCCAGCGTGCGGAAATGGGTGCGCGAAGGCTTGCCGCTGTTGGTGAGCACGATCGCCATGCGGATCCGCTCGCGCGGATCGCGGCCGATCGGCGCATCGATGGTGCCCGATTCGGGCGTCTCGCCCCACACCAGCGCCAGATAGGTACGTTTGACGGTACGCGCCTGCAACTGGCGCACGAGATCGGTCTGGGCGGTAAGCGTGCGCGCCACTACCATCAGCCCGGAGGTTTCCTTGTCGAGCCGGTGGACGATGCCGGCGCGCGGCAGGCCCACGGCCTCGGGATAGCGGTGCAGCAGGCCGTTGAGCACCGTGCCGCCCCAGTTGCCGGCCGCGGGATGCACCACCAGCCCGGCGGGCTTGTCGATGACCAGCATTGCCGCGTCCTCGTACACCACCTCGAGCGGCACGTCTTCCGGCACGAAGGCGCGCGATTCGGCGGGGGCCTGCGGCCGCACCACGACGCGCTCGCCCATCTGGACCGAAGCCTTCGAGCGGCGCACCTCGCCGTCGACCAGCACCGCGCCGCTCTCGATCCATTGCTGCAGGCGGCTGCGCGAAAATCCGCTGAGATGGCGCGCCAGCAATTTATCGAGGCGCTCGCCATGTGACGCACCGTCTACTTCAAACTCCACTTGCTGCATTTCCAACTCGATCGGCGATGCCTGCGCACCAGCCTCCAGGCCGCCTAGCGCGGCCACATCGGTCAGGTCTTCCAGGTCCTCCACTTCGTTCAAAGTGTCGGCTGAATCGGCAGCTTGCTGCGCGATGCCCTTGGCGGCGGTTGCCGGCAAGGGGCTTGGGCTATAATGCTTGACGCTATTTTTCATCCGGRAYAKGTTGCCCATGCAATYGMWGAGCATGAARCGCGCSAACTGGCGCGCWAGARTTGGAGCGATTYTGCTCGCAGGCKGCTGCSTCATGCTATCGGCGTGCGGCCTGCTGTCGGATCAACCAGACGAAACTGCCGGCTGGTCGGCTAACAAATTATATTCGGAAGCCAAGGACGCACTCGATTCCGGCGACTTCACCCGTGCAGTCAAGCTGTACGATAAGCTGGAAGGACGTTACCCCTTCGGCCGTTTCGCGCAGCAGGCGCAGATCGATTCCGCCTATGCCAGCTACAAGGATGGCGAAACCGCCGCGGCCCTGGCCTCGGTTGACCGCTTCATCCAGTTGCATCCGAATCACCCGAACGTGGATTATGCCTATTACCTGAAGGGCCTGATCAACTTCAATGATAATTTGGGCTGGCTCGGCCGCTTTTCCGGCCAGGACCTGAGCGAGCGCGACCCCAAGGCCGCGCGCGCCGCGTATGACGCATTCAACACCCTCGTCACGCGCTTCCCCGACAGCAAGTACACGCCGGACTCCGCCGCGCGCATGCAGTACATCGTGAACGCGCTGGCCCAGCACGAGGTCCATGCGGCACGCTACTACTACAAGCGTGGCGCCTACCTGGCCGCCGCCAACCGCGCCCAGCAGGCGCTCAAGGAATATGATGGCGCCCCGGCCAACGAAGAAGCGCTGTACATCATGATCCGTTCCTACGACTCGCTGGGCATGAAGGATCTGCGCGACGATACCGCCCGCGTGATGGAAAAGAACTTCCCCAACAGCGATTACATCAAGTATGGAGAACGCCGCAAGGACAAGTCCTGGTGGGAAGTGTTCTGAACGGCAGGCATGCAATTGAGTAGGCCGGAGGCGCAAGCCCCGGCAACAAAAAGCCCGGTCTCAACCGGGCTTTTTGTTGCCTGCTCAATCGGGCCGCGCTTCGCCCCCTTGGTCCGCCGCTGGCGCCTCCCCGCCGTCCCGGATCGATTCTAGGAAGCGGATCACGGTCTCGGCCTCGCGCGTCCGCTTGAAGGGCGGCAGGCTCTGCCAGATCTGGCGACCATAGGGCTTCTCCACCAGCCTGGTATCGCAGATCACCAGCACCCCACGGTCTGTCTCGGAGCGGATCAGGCGCCCCGCGCCCTGCTTGAGCGTGATCACCGCRTGCGGCAACTGGTGCACGGCRAACGGGCTCAGGCCCTTYTTCTGCAGCACTTCCATGCGTGCGGCCAGCACGGGATCGTCGGGTGGCGCAAACGGCAGTTTATCGATGATCACCAGTGACAGCGCCTCGCCACGCACGTCGACGCCCTCCCAGAAACTCTGGCTGCCGACCAGCACCGCATTGCCAAGCTCACGGAAACGGTCGAGCAGTTCCGTGCGGCTGGCCTGGCCCTGGACCAGCAGGGGTAGTGCCAGGCCGCGCTCCGCGAAGGCCTCGTAAAGCATATCGGAGGCACGCTGCACCGCCCGCAGCGTGGTGCAGAGCAGAAAGGCGCGACCGCCCGCCGCCTCGATCAGCGGCAACGCGGTTTGCACCACCGCTTCCGTGAACTGGGGCGACTGCGGCGCCGGCAGGTCTCGCGGCACGTAGAGCAGGCCCTGCTCGGCGTAGTCGAACGGGCTTGGCAAGGTCAGCGACCTGTCCTTGTCCAGCCCGAGCTGGGCAGCGTAGTGGCTGAAATTGCCCTTCACCGAGAGCGTGGCCGAGGTAAATACCCAGGCTCGCGGGTGGCCTTCGCGCTGACGCGTGAAGATTGGCGCGATCGACAACGGGGTGCGATGCAGCTGCACCGTGTGGGAGAACACCTCCACCCAGCGCACCGTGTCCGGCCCGAAGGCGGCTGCAGGGGCCGCCACCGCGCCATCTTGCGCCTCGCCGCTCGCGGCGGGCTGCGGCGCGGCCTTGGATTCGCTACGCCAGGCCGCCAGGCGCTGATCGAGCTCCACCGCGCGGCGGTGGCACTGCTCCAGCGACTCGGCGCGCTCTGCCTGGCTTTCCAGCAGGGTCACGAACTCCCCCAGCGCACTTTCGAGTGCGTCCAGCGTCTCAAAAAAAGGCTTGCTGATGCGCGGGTCCGCTTCGATCTGGTTCACCGCCAGGCGCGCATTGTCCTTGGTAAAGGCCAGCCGCAAGTCCCGCGCGGCACGCTCCAGGGGTGCCGCGATGCGCACCCAGTCGGCGGCGTCCCGCGCGTGCGAGAGGCCTTCGGCCACGGTATCCCGCGCGAGCTCCAGCAACTGGCTGGTCGACAGGCTGTCGCCAAAGAACAGCGTGGCCGTCTCCGGCAGCTGGTGCGCCTCGTCGAAGATGACTGTGTTGGCCGCCGGCAACAGTTCCGCCATGCCTGTGTCGCGCAGTACGACGTCGGCAAAAAACAGGTGATGGTTGACCACCACCAGGTCGGCTTGCTGCGCCTCCTTGCGCGCGCGCATGACAAAGCACTCTTTGTAGTTCGGGCACTCCGTGCCGAGACAGTTGTCGCGAGTCGAAGTGACCAGTTGCCATACCGGCGCGTTTTCCGGCACCGAGGCAAGCTCGGCCTTGTCGCCCGTGGACGTCACCTTGGCAAACCGGGCAATCTCGCGCAGCCATGCGGCGTCCTGCCGCGAGGCCAGGCGGCCCTGGATTTCGGCGCGTTCCAGATGGTAGTGGCAGAGATAGTTGGCCCGCCCCTTGAGCAGCGCGACCGACACCGGCACATTGAGCGCGCGCCGCACCGTGGGGATATCGCGCAGGAAGAGCTGGTCCTGCAGGTTCTTGGTACCGGTGGAGAGGATGACCTTGCCGCCCCACAACATGGCGGGGACCAGATAGGCAAAGGTCTTGCCGGTACCGGTGCCGGCCTCGACGATGACCGTGTCGGCGCGCTCGATCGCGCTGGCAACGGCCTCGGCCATGCGCTCTTGCGCCTCGCGCGGGCGGTAGCCTTCGATGCCCTGCGCCAGGGTCCCGGTCGGGGCGAAGATGGTAGCCAGTTCGGCGGCATGCGATACCGCGGCACCGGACGGCCCGGTACCGCTGGCGGCCGGCATTGCGGGCGTATCTGGCGTGTCGGCCGCAGCGGACACGGTGGTCGTTACGGGGACCGCGGGCGTGGCGGAAAGGTCTTCTTCGGAGGCGGGCAAGGCGAGGCTTTATGGCGGACCGCTTCAGCGACGGCCCGTGGACAAGGGGAAT
>NZ_JBFTLX010000202.1:0-13102 GCF_056396665.1 Cupriavidus sp. 05T313
CGCATGAAGTGGAGCCGCGATGCTCCCGAAGACGTTCCATCAATCGCTGCCGCGAAGCCTCACTCCCCTGTTGGCGTCACGGCCCTCGACGCTGCTGCCGACCGTTGTTGTCCAGTCACCCTTTGAGTTATCGTAACGCCTCATTGCTATGTTGTTTTCACGGCTTTGATGAATGCGTTGCGTACTAAATCGACTGCTGTTTGCAAGCCTTGGCAGCATCGAAGCGATACTCCGGTTTTCCGTGACGACTCATCACATCGCCCCGGGTCGCAAATGCATGCTGTTGAGCAGCGTATCCCACGCCTGGATCGCGCCGGCCTCGTCGACGAGCGAAGATACTTCTTCCGGCTTCACCCCGCGATCCTTGTCAGCATCGGTCAGTGCACTTCCCAGCCTCAACTGGATCTCGGTGTGCGGTTGCGCCATCGAATGGTGGACCCCTGGCGCCAGAAGATAGAAACGGTATAGCTGGCTCCCACCCTCCTTGATGGAAAACAGCACTTCTTCCGCCTCCATGCCCGCGACCGGGCGCTTGCCTTCGCGCAGAATCTGGACGCTGCCTTGCGCGCGCAACTGCCGACGTAGATCGGGCAGGGTTTTGAGCAGCGACGATTGCTGATCCACATCCACCGCATCGCGCATCTTGATGACAAACGCGGACGCTCGGCCGGGTTGCAGGACAATGGTTTGCTCGGCCAGTTCGCTGTTGCGCGAAGGCCCGCCGATCAGTGCACCCGGAATGCAAAAGCCGCGTTCCGTTGGAACCGTCCAGTCATCGCGGTAAGTGATATTTTGGTATACATCGGTTGAGCGTTGCGTGACCTTCTGTATCCCGCTGCTGCGCTGAACGTCGAACTTCATGGTCAGCATCGTGCTGCCGGCGAGCACGTAACCCTCGGCGGTGAAAGGGTAATCCTCTCTCACCTTCGTTTTGAAAATCAACAGACGGGAATTGGGTGTGGGCGAAACGGCTTGCTCCAGCCAAGGAGCATCGGTCTTATGAAGACCATTGTCCCCCGTTCTCATCATTTCATCGGTGAGCGGGATGGACATGATTCGCTTGTTGGCTCGCAACTCGCTTTCGCGCGCATCGACTCTGTAGTGGAACGTTCCCGGGCTGACATCTCTGGCAATATCAATCTTGTTGCCCCAGTATTCGTATTTCTCGTAGCTGAGTCCGCTACGAGCAGGGCGATCCATCACAAGTCGGCCAATGCACCACGGACGCGGATCGGCAAGCAAGGGGTTGTTGGTCATTTCGGGCTCCACGGGAACCGTCCGCACGCAGGCGGACAGGCTACATATCGACAGGAAGAGGGCCGCGCGCAGTACGCGTGAACTGATCCGATTGGGATTCATTGGGAGGCCACCTTGGTGCTGTGCACAATCTGCGCCACGCTGTACAGGGTGGCCCAGCGTGTCCAGGGATGATCGAAACACTTCTGATGCTCATAGCCACCTTGCACAAAGGCCATCTGCACGCCCGTGGCTTTAGTTTCCGACAGATCCGGTATCACCCCACGGCCTTGCGCTGCGGCAGACCATGCCGGCACGGTGCCATCGCCTGGGATGATGCCGTTGTCTTTCTCTCCCGGCTTTGGCGCGACCGCTTGTTGTTGCACGGTGAGTGTGACAGTTCTTCCCCCGACCACGATCCTGAGTACGCCGTGCTGATCGTCGCCCACCCATTTAGCGGCTCTTAGCTCAGCTTCCCCGACACCTTCGGGAAGGTCGCCCCGCCACACCACCCTGCCCCAGGTTTGCAGGTTTTTCGCCGGTTCACTGAATTCCAGCTTGTCAGGCTCATGCGTGCCATCGGAGCGTTGTGGATCGAGCGCGCCGTCTCCGTACAGCGCATAGGTGTTGGCGTGGTAGTTGTTCATCAGCTCCTTTTGCCGATCCACTACATTACTCATCATTTTTTTAAAGTGTTCATGCACAGTGGAAGAATCCATTTCCTCTTCCAGGCGCTTCTTCACAATCCCTGCCGGATCTAACAACTAACTATCGGGCAACAACCCGTACCACGCGTCGTTGATGTAGAGCTCGTCCAGTGCGCTTTGCTTGGGCAAGGCCATACGTACTTCGCCGGCCTTATCCACAAAGATCCACCACGGCTTGCGATCGTGGTAATCCGGCATCGGCGACAACTCCATCGGACCTTCCGCGTTACTGGCAATCGCCACGAACTCGGCCGCGCAGCGGCCCATCAGGCTCTTGTTGATGAAATCCTCTCCCCCCGTGCGGAACCGTTTGGCAAACAGCGGCGCCCCGGTGGCAGGTTGCGCGCCGTGGATCACGCCGAGCATGTCGTTGGCGCCGCCGCAAAGTTGCGAGGCCATGCGCGCCACTAGGCCGCCCATCGAGTGCGTGATGATGATGGCCTTGTCCGTCCGGTTTTCCCGGCAGATCTCCCGGATGCCCATGATGCGCGTGACCTCCTGGCTCTCGGGATCCTTGAAATCCATGCCGTCCAGCACTTGCTGGCCTGAGACCTGATTCGACTGCAGAAAGTTGTAGCCAATGGCGTAGACGGGATAGCGATAGTTGATTAGTGACTTGAACACGTCGGAGCACGCGTCAATCGGTCCGCCAGGACCATAGGCGCCGTAATCGGATGGGTGCGTGCCAAGCACGGCTTTCAGCGCGGCCTTCTCGCCCTCTGCATCACCGTGTGCCCATTCGCCGTGGAGCTTGCCATCGAGCATGGGGTGGTTGAGTGTGTACTCCAGCCAGGCCAGCGTGGCCTGATAACTCCAGCGGTGCACCGTGCTCCAGCCGCGCCGCCTCGCCTCCTTCTCGCTCAAGCCGCTGTTACCTACTTTGACTGGACCGCGGGGATCAACCACGGCCGGTACGGGGTCGAAGCGTCTCGCGCGCCCGGCGGCGCTGGCGAACCAGCCTGCAATGACAGAAATCGCACCCGAAATGCCCGAAACCACGCCATCCATGTTGGGCGGGTACCACACTTCTTCACCGGTGTCCTTGTTGGCCAGTAGCGAGCCCATCACGCCAGGCAGGAAGATGACCGGAATGGGCGAGCGCGGATCAAAGCTTATTTCCTYGCAACGCTGGTCACTATCTGGCGTGAGCACTGCGCGTGCGGAGGCCACGCCATCCGGGTCGAATCCACTGGCAAGCCGGACAACGTCATCACTTCCGTGTCCGGTGTCGGGGACCGTTGCGTTTTGATTGTCTTGTGCGAGCGGATTTACGTCAGGTGTGCTGCTGCTCATAGGGCTACTCATGAGTCTGCCTGGTTTGCGAAGCGTTGGAATGACGTGCCAATACGGGGCCCATCACACGATCCTCCACCCGGAGATCAGCGCGCCATGTCTTGATGGCTCGTCCACGTCAATATCGCGCAATGGATGTGCTTTCCCTGGCCAACGAGAACGATCTGTGCCCCACTTGATCCGCCAAGGGACGGAGCAGCACAGGCTACCGCCAGCCACCTCCAGCAAGTACGCCCAGCGCGCACCGCCGTATGCGTTCCGTTGTTCAACAGGATCCGTCATGGTCTTCGCTCCATTGTCAGCGTGATCGAACTTGACGCAGGACTCTAAACGGCTTTCCTTATGCCATAAATGCCTTTTATACAATTTTTAAACAAAATAGTACTTTTAAATTAAACTCGTACTAGTCCTATATATCTCGGCAGGTCTCCGTGCTATTAAGCGCGGCGGAATACCTTATTGATCGTTGATCGAGCGGCGGTGGTAGCATTGCCTATTCAATGCACGCCGGTACTGCCCACTAGCCCCTGCGCGTGGCGGCTCAACGTCGTGTAGTTGGTGGGTATTGGGGACTGGCAAGTCGGGAAATGCGAGCACGCGGCTCCCCGGCTGCAGCCGTGTGGAGCGCTCCCAAGGGGGGCACGCCGGCCCGCGCTGCGAAGCGGGCCGTAGCGGTGTGCCAGAGCGTATGGGCCGCCCCGGGCCCTACTTCGCCGCCGGGCGCCTTGTCAGCTGACGGTAGCGCGTCAGCGCCCACAGCGGGAAGTAGGCGGTGTAGCCGTGGTACTTCAGGTAGTAGATGCGGGGGAAGCCCGGCGCATTGTGCGACGGATGCTGCCAAAGGCCGCTGCCAGTCTGGCAGCCCAGCAGGTAAGCGATGCCCCTGCGCACTGTGGGCGTATCCACCTCGCCCACGGCGAAGAGGGCCAGCAGCGCCCAGGCGGTGCAGTTGGGCGTGCTCTCRCCCCCATTGGTGCCCGCCAGCGAGTGGTCGAAGTAGCTGTCGTTGGTCTCGCCCCATCCGCCGTCGGCGTGCTGGCAGCGTAGCAGCCAGTCGACTGCCTTGCGGACATAGGGCTGGCGCACGTCCTCGCCCACCAGCGCCAGGCCCGCCAGCACACTCCACGTGCCATAGATGTAATTGCTGCCCCAGCGTCCCCACCAGGCGCCGTCGGCGCGCTGCGTGCGGCGCAGATAGGCCACGCAGCGCTCGACGGCGGCGGCGTGCGTTTCGCGGTTTCCGCTCAGGCCGATGCATAGCAGCACGCGGCCGGAAACGTCCTCGGTGGGCGGATCCAGCAGGGCGCCATGGTCGGCGAAGGGGATACGGTTCAGGTACTCGCGATCGCAGTTGGCATCGAAGGCGCCAAATCCGCCATTGCGCGATTGCAGGCCCACCATCCATTTCACGGCGCTCGCGACCGCGTCCTGGTAGCGTTCGGGCTGGCCGATCCGGCGCGCGTGCACGGCAAGCATGGCGGCCACCACGGCGCTGTCGTCGATGTCAGGGTAATAGGCGTTGGCGTACTGGAACGCCCAGCCGCCGGGCTGCACCGAGGCCGGCACGTGCTTGCCCCAATCGCCGCGCAGGTCTCGCACCTGCCGCGCTTCCAGCCAGTCGTAGGCGCGCTGCACCGCCTCCTGCGTGCGCGCGTCGGTGCCGGCGTGCTGCAAGGACATGATGCTCCAGGCGGTATCCCACACCGGCGACAGGCAGGGCTGGCAATAGGCCGAGCCGTCGGCGCGGCGCACCACGAGCTTGCGGATGGYGGCCAGGCAGGTAGCGCGGGCCGGATCCGTCTTCGGCACGCCGAGCAGCGCCATCATCTCGTACCAGTACACCATCGGCGGAAAGATGCCGCCCAGGCCATCCTCGCCGTTCATGCGCTTCACGCACCAGGCTTGCGCCCGGGCAACGGCCCGCCGGCGCACCGAGGAGGGAATCAGCGGCTCGATCGCGCGTGCCAGCTTGTCGACCACCAGGAAGGCCTTGCGCATCAGGCCTTCGCGGGAGAAATAGTGCCGCTCGCGCTCGGGCGGCGTGACGAACAGTTCGCTGACCCCGACACGGCGCGGATTGGCGGCCTTGGCCCGCATCGAGCACAGCACCGTCAGCGGTACCAGCGTGGAGCGCGCCCAGTAGGCCATCTTGTCCAGATGCACAGGCGCCCAGCGAGGGAACAGGATCAGCTCGACCGGCACGAAGGGGGTGGCGCGCCAAGGCACCTGCTCGAACGTGGCCAGGAGGATGCGGGTGAACACATTGGCCTTGGCGGCCCCACCCTGCGCCAGGATGGCGCGGCGGGCCTGGGCCATGTGCGGGGCCTCAGGGTCGTCGCCCGCCGCCTTCAGCGCGTAGTAGGCCTTGACGCTGCATGACACGTCGAGCGCGCCGCCGTGATACTGGTCCCAGCCGCCATGACGGTCTAGCCTCTGGATGCTTCGCAGGTAGACCGCCATCGCCGCCTGCAATTCGGCGTCGATTTCGTCCACGAAGTGCATCATCAGGATGTACTCCGCGGTGATGGTGGCGTCCGACTCTAGCTCGAAGCACCAGTGGCCGTCGCGATGCTGGTGGCTTAGCAGGGCCTCGCGGGCCGCGTCGATGGCCCGGTGCAGGTCCGCGCCGGCGCCCGGCGTGGCGGGCGTTTCCTGCTTGGGTGCGCCGGCGTCATGCCAGGTGCCAGGTTGAGCCTTTGGCTGGGTATTCGGTTGGGTATTCAATTGGAAATTCGATCGTGCGTTCATTGCGGCTGGCACCGCGTCATCTGGTCCAGCTGGCGCAGGACTTCCGCCCTCAGCCCGGGTTCCATCGACTGGCTGCCCAGCAGGTCGGCGAGCCACAGCCCGTCAGCGGCCAGGCGGCAAATCATCAGCCTCGCCGCATCTGCCGCGGGCAGCGGATCGGGGCGTGCGATTTCGGCGATGCGTGGCGCCCAGCGATCGCGCGTATCTGCATCGGTCAGCATCAGCGCCAACAACAGGTGCAGATAGCTGGCGGCGTCCTCTTTCCTCTCTTCCTGCAGCGTCGCCCGCATATAGGCCCGCGCCGCGCGGCCCTCGGCCTGCGTGTCGCTGGCGATCGCGGCGGCCACATCGGCGTTGAAGGTCTCAACCGCGTCGTCGAAGAGCGCGTCCAGCAGCGCCTGCTTATTGCGGAAATGATGCTGCAATCCGCCCTTGCTGACACCGGCACGCGCCGCCACCGCATCCAGCGTCACGGCGCGCAGGCCGGATTCGAGGGCGAGCTGGGCCGCGGCATGCAATAGCTGCGGGCGCAGCACGTCGGGCTGCTTCTTTCGGCGGTGTGCTTGTGTCATGGAGGCGGATCATACCAGCCAGACGGATTGTTTGGCGACAGGATGCGCTACGGGGTGGCGCGCGGCGCGGCAGCAACCCGCTGCGGCAGACACGCAGGAGCCGCATCGCCGCGGCCCCGGCTTGCCAGGGCTAGCGCCAGCGCGAGCGCGCAACCAGCGCCTCGCCCCTCTCACTGCCCCGGCTTATCCCCCACCACCGCATCCATCCCGCTCCTCTCGATCTCCCCTCTTGCCGCAGGCGAAGCCAGATACCGAATCAACGCCCGCCCGGCCTCCGGATGCTCCGCGCCCACCGGCACACCCGCCGCAAAGCTGGTCACCTGCTGCACCGCCTCCGGAATCTTCCCGACAAACGTGGCACCCGCCACCGGCAGCAACTCGCTGACCTGCTGCAAGCCGACCTCATAATCGCCCTGCGCCACCACGCTACCCACGGGGGTCTTCTCAATCCTATGCGCGCGCCCCTTGACCTGTTCCTCGATTCCCAGCTTCTTGAACATCTCCTTCTCGACATACACGCCGCTGGCGCTATCGGAATAGGCAATGGAGCGCGCCTCCAGCAACGTCTTGCGGAACGCATCGACGGTGCTGATATCCGGCTTTGGCGCGCCAGCCCGCACCGACAGGCCGATGCGCGAATCGGCCAGGGCTACCCGGCTATCCGGCACCACCTTGCCTTGCCGGATCAGTTCATCCAGCGCGTAGCCAACCATGATCACCACGTCGGCATGCTCGCCGCGCGCGAGCCGGTTGGGAATCGCCTCGGAGGACTTGCCCATCGACGGGCCCCACGCGGTTGACAAGGTATTGCCCGTGGCCTTCTCGAAGCCGGGTCCGAGTGCCTTGTAGGCTGCGGTGAAGCCGCCCGAGTTCATGACCTTGACCTCCTCGGCCAGTGCATTGCCAGCGCCCAGCGCAAGGCTGGCCACGCCGGCCAGCACCAGCGCCAGCAACGGCCGCTTGCGGGAATCAGGGGAGTTCGAAGGACGACTGCGGAGGGAGGTGACGACGGGGCTGGGCACTGCGGCGGACGATATGGGCATATGCGCTCTCGATGGGCATTGAAATGGGAAATGGGAACAGACAAAAGACAAAAGACAAAAGTCCTGCCCGCATCGGTCTCCGAGGGCAGGCAGCCCATTCTATGCACGCGCCGCGCGCCGCGATAATGCAATCTTTTTCAGCTTTGATCGCTTTCACGCATCAATGACCGCGCCCGGCCCCGCGCTGGCACCGCCTGCGCGACCATTTCGTACAACGCCTGCGCATGCGGCGACAGCATGCGCCCCCGGCGCCGCAGGATCCCCAGCATGCGGGAGACCGCGGGCTCGCGCAGGGGCACGGCGGCCAGCCCGGAGCGGTCGCCATCGGGCAGCGCCAGCCGCGGCACCGCTGCCACGCCAAGGCCGGCCTCCACCAGCGCCAGCACGCTGCTGACGTGGCGTACCTCGTAGAAGGCGGCCGGCCGCCGCGGCGCCTCCGCCAGGGCGAGATCCAGCATCAGGCGGTTGCCGCTGGACTTGGCCAGGGCCACCAGCGTGTGCCCGGCCAGTTCGGCCCATTTCACCGAGCGCCGCCGCGCCAGCGGATGGTCGCGGCGGCAGGCCAGCACGAACGGATCGCGCAGCAACGGCTCGAACAGCAGATCGGCTTCCTGCGTGCCGATAAAGTTCAGGCCGAAATCCGCCTCGCCGCTGGCCACGCTATGCAGCACGACGTTAGCCCCTTCGTCCACCATCTTGACGCGGACATTCGGATACTGCGCACGAAAACGCCCGATCACCGCCGGCAGGAAATAGTGCGCGGCCGAGGGCACGCAGGCAATGGTCACTTCGCCGGCGCGAGCCGTGGCGGCATCGCCGATGCCAAGTAGCGAAGTCTCCACTTCCGTCAGCACCGCACGCGCCTTGCCGACAAACTCCCGCCCAACCACAGTCAGGGTGACGCGGCGCGTAGTGCGCTCGAACAACTTGACGTTAAGCGCTTCCTCCAGTTTCTCGATGCGGCGCGACAGCGCCGGCTGCGACAGGTTGAGGGCTTCGGCCGCCGCGCGAAAGCCGCCTTGCTCGACCACTGCCACCATGGCCTGCAGGTCGCCGAGGTCGAATCTGATGTGTTGCATGGTTTTCCAGGCTGCGGCAATGAAAACAAGAGGGGAAGGACAGGATGACGGCAATACGGCCAGCGTCAGGGCATTGATGCGGAGTACCGATCAAAGCGCCCCGCTCCCCATTCTAGTCCCCTGACCTGACAGCCCCGCCGCAAGCCAATGGTCCACCCCCTCTTGCGTAGGTGGGTAGCGGCGACGCCGCTAGGGTATTCTCCCGAGCTTCCCGCCCGCCCGGGCACCCGCACCCAATCACGCGATACAACCGGAGGAAATCAGCAGATGTCGGACCCGTTCGCCCTGCTAGCCGTCACGACGCTGCTCAGCGTCATGATGCTGGCGATCGTCTGGTCGCTGCGCCGCTGCGGCCAGCCCGGCGTGAGGCACTGGTGGCAGGCCAACCTGACGGCCATGGTGGCGCTTGTACTATTTACGCTGCGTGGCCGGGTCCCCGACATCCTGTCGATCGTGGTAGCCAACGGCGCGCTGGCGTGGGCGCTGGCGCTGTTCCACGCCGGCATCGCGCGCTTCTGCGGGCGAGAGCCGCCCTGGCGGGCCATGGCGGCGGCGGCCCTCGCCGTGGTGGCCGGCATCGTGACGTGGCGCTATATCTACAATGACTTCAACGCGCGCGTTGTCGTCGTTTCGGTATTCCATGCCGTGCTGTGCGCCTGCGCGGGGTACGTGCTGGTGCGTTACCGCCCGCGCGCCCGCCCCACCAGCCACTACCTGACCACGGCCGGTTTCGCCTTTTTCCTTGCCGCCRCGCATGCCCTGCGCGGCATCTTGTCGGTGCTCTCGGTCATGGACGACCCGTCCACCATGACCTCGCCCGGACTGAATGCCGCCTTTCTCGTGCTGGGTGCGATGGCCACGCCGGGTCTCACCATGGGCGCGGTGCTGATGATCCACGATGCGATGGTGCACCGGCTCGAAGCCATTGCCAACAGCGACTACCTGACGGGCGCCATGTCGCGCAAGGCATTCGAGGAGGAAGCCTTTCGCGAACTGGCCCGCGCCGCCCGGGGCGGGCACCCGCCGGTGCTGCTGATCGTCGACATCGACCACTTCAAGTCGGTCAACGACACGTTCGGCCATGCCGCCGGCGACGCCGTGCTGGTCGAGTTCGCGCGGCTTGTCACCGCCAGCCTGCGCGCGCCCGACCGCATCGGCCGCATGGGCGGCGAGGAATTCGTCGTGCTGTTGCCAGCCAGTTCGCTGGAGGATGCCCGCCACGTCGCGGAGCGCATCCGCTCGCTGGCCGAGGCCAGCCCCGTCGGCGGCCCTTCCGGCACGGTGCGCTATACCGTGAGCGGCGGCTATGCCGCATGGCAGCCCGGCGAGAGCCTGCAGCAACTCACCGCGCGCGCCGATACCGCGCTCTATATGGCCAAGCTCTCGGGGCGCAACCGCGTGCTGCCGCATACGGCTGCCCCTGACGTCATGCCGCACGCCGCTCCGGCACATGCGGCGCAGCCCTCCGCCATGGGCCCTTCCGGCGAGCGCCAGCGCCGTTAGGGCATCGCGGGCGTCGTGGCCCGATACGCGCCCGGCCGCAGCCCGGTCCAGCGGCGGAACGCGCGGTGGAAAGCCCCCGGCTCGGCAAAGCCCAGTTCGGCGGCAATCTCCGCCAGCGGGCGGCTGGAATGGCTGAGCGCCTCGATGGCCAGGTCGCGCCGCAGTTCGTCCTTCAGTTGCTGGTAGGTGCCGCCCTCCTCCATCAGCCGGCGCCGCAACGACGATGACGACATATGGACATCGTGCGCCAGCCGGTCGAACGTGGGCCACTGTTCCGGCGGCTGGGCACGCAACTGGCGCCGCACGCGGGCCATGATGCTGCCCCGGTCGCTGTACTTGACCACCACGTTGTGGGGCGCGTCGCGCAGGAAGGCCTTGAGGCTGCGCTCGTCCTGGTGGACAGGCTGGTCCAGCCAGGCCGCGTCGAACACCAGCGCCGTGGCCGGCTCGCCGAACGCCAGGTGGCGCGAGTACATCAGCCGGTATTCCGCACTGTAGGCCGGCTCCGGATAGCTGAACGCCGCCAGCAGGACCGGCACGCGCCGGCGCAGCAGCCAGCTCATCAACCCGTGCAGCATGATCAGCATGGTCTCCTGGGCAAACACGCCCGGCGGCTGCGCCGATGGCGCCGTGAGCACCAGCGCCGCCCGCCGGCGCTTGCCGGCCCCGCTGCCGCCCCCCCGGCCGCCTTCGGCGCCAGCGCCTTCGCGCTCCAGGCGCACGCCGATATCGTCGAGCAGCAGCCCGAAATAGCGCACCACCCGCTCCAGCCCCTGCGCCAGCGTCTTGCTGCCCGCGACGGCGTGGCACAGCATGGCAAAGCTGCCGCATTTCATGCGGCGCGAATCCTGGCCAAAGAATTCATCGTCGAGCGCGGCGGCCACTTCCAGCCACAGGGCGCTGTAGCTTGCGGCGGACACCCGCGCCTGCGGCACCGCCAGCAGCGCCGGCGCGATGCCCGCGGCCTGCAACACCGGCTCCGGCGCGATGCCGCGCGCTCGCAGGCCCGCGATGGCGTGATGCACGAAGCAAATGGCGACGCTGTGTTTTTCCATGGAATGCAACGATCGGTACGGTACGGTTTGCCTGCCCGGGCTCGCCGGCAGTGGCAAACGAGTTCAGCAAGGTTGGCGGATTCTGGCATAGGAGCGCCCCCGCTGTCTTCCTACACTTGCTGCCATRCCCCCCGCCCACAGCGGGCCACCCGACCAACCGCCAGACGCCGCGATCGCGTGCCAACCCCACGCCGGTCCCGGCGCAACCCGAGCCGCCATGCATCAAGAATTCAGCGAACAGCAAGCCATGATCCGCGACACCGCGCGCGCCTTCGCCAGCGAACGGCTGGCGCCGGACGCCGCGGCCTGGGACCGTGCCGGCCAGTTGCCGCCGGAGGTCGTGACGGAAATGGGCGCGCTCGGCCTGCTCGGCATGATCGTGCCCGAGGAATGGGGCGGCACGTATACCGACTACATCGCCTATGCGCTGGCCATCGAGGAGATCGCCGCGGGCTGCGCCGCCTGCGCCACGCTGATGAGCGTGCACAACTCGGTGGGCTGCGGCCCCATCCTGCACTACGGCACCGAGGCGCAGAAGGCGCGCTACCTGCCCCGCCTGGCCAGCGGCGAGATGATCGGCGCATTCTGCCTGACCGAGCCGCAGGCCGGCTCGGAGGCGCATAACCTGCGCACCCGTGCCCGCGCCACCGACGACGGCTGGGTGCTGTCCGGCTCCAAGCAGTTCGTCACCAACGGGCAGCGCGCCGGCGTGGCCATCGTGTTTGCCGCCACCGAGCCGGAGCAAGGCAAGCGCGGCCTGTCCGCGTTTGTCGTGCCTACCGATACACCCGGTTTCATCGTGCACGCGCCGGAACGCAAGCTCGGCATCCGCGCCTCCGACACCTGCGCCATCACGCTGGAAGACTGCCGCGTGCCGCACGACGCGCTGCTCGGCGAGCCCGGCGAGGGCCTGCGCATTGCCTTGTCGAACCTGGAAGGCGGGCGCATCGGCATCGCCGCGCAAGCGCTCGGCATCGCCCGCTCCGCCTTCGAAGCCGCCTGCCGCTATGCCGCCGAGCGTGTGCAGTTCGGCCGCCCGCTGCGCGAGCACCCGCCGATTGCCAACATGCTGGCCGACATGGCTACCGAGCTGAACGCCGCGCGCCTGCTGGTGCACCGCGCCGCGCATATGCGTACCGCAGGCCAGCCCTGCCTGTCGGAAGCCTCGCAGGCCAAGCTCTACGCCTCTGAACTGGCCGAACGCGTGTGCTCCAAGGCGCTGCAGATCCACGGCGGCTACGGCTACCTGGAAGACTACCCGGTCGAGCGGCACTACCGCGACGCCCGCATTACCCAGATCTACGAAGGCACCAGCGAGATCCAGCGCATGTTGATCGCGCGCACCCTTTGAGCGGCGTGCCTGCTCCTTTCCTGCATTGACCCACCAAAACCCAGAACCGACGGAGACCACCCAATGAGTGCCCAGCCCGCTTCCGCAAATACCGCCGCCGTGCCCACCGTCAAGCTGTTGATCAACGGCGAGTGGGTGGAGTCCGCCGCCACCGAATTCCGCCCGGTGGTCAATCCCGCCACGCAGGAAGTACTGGCGCAAGTTCCCCTGGCCACGGCGGCCGAAGTCAATGCGGCCGTCGGCGCGGCGCATCGCGCCTTTGCCACCTGGCGCCACACGCCGTTGGGCGCGCGGCTGCGCATCATGCTCAAATACCAGGCGCTCATCCGCGAACACAGCAAGCGCATCGCCGCCATCCTCACCGCCGAGCAGGGCAAGACCCTGGCCGATGCCGAAGGCGATATCTTCCGCGGCCTGGAAGTGGTGGAGCACGCCTGCTCGATCGGCACGCTGCAGCAAGGCGGCTTTGCCGAGAACGTGGCCGCCACCGTGGATACCTACACCCTGCAACAGCC
>NZ_JBFTLX010000203.1:0-15773 GCF_056396665.1 Cupriavidus sp. 05T313
GGCGCAGACCAGCGCGCACGATCGGCGCAGACCAGCGCGCACGATCTGGTGATCGTCGGCGATCAAAACGCGAATCATGGGATTCTCCCTGGGCATGGATGCCCCAGCTCTCGGGAGCGGCGGGGCTAATGCATTGTAGAGCTTGCAAAGCCGCGCGAATGTCGGTGTAAGGCTGACACGCCCCGTGCAGGCCGCGCGAACGAAAAAGGGACGGGTTGAACCCGTCCCTTTCGTTCCAGCCCGGCCGCGCACCGCTCGGCGCGCTCCAGGCTTGCCGGCCCAGGCTTACTGGACCTTGGTCGCCGCGCCGGTATCGGCGGCCGCGCTGGTGTCGGCCGCGGCTTCGCCCTTCTTGCTCTTGGCGTGGCTGGTGTGCTTCTTGGTCTTGGCGGTGGGCTTTGCCTGCGCGCCGGTAGCAGCGTCTGCCTTGGCGTCCAGGCCGGCGTTCACGCCTGCGCCAGCCGCCGCACCCTTGTCTGCGGGCGCGCTGACCGCGGGCGCCGAGATGGCGCCGGTGGCACCAGCCTTCGCATCAACGCCGGTACCTTGCGCCATGGCCAGCGAGGAAGCGGCAGCGATCGAGAGAGCGGAAAGGGAGATCAGCAGTTTATTCATTGAGAGGCTCCTGGCAGTTTGCGCCGCCGCGAAACATTCGCTGCGGTGTTCACTTGATGTGAGCCCTCAGTCTAGGGATGCGGAGCCGCGCGGTCTGTTAGGAGATGTAATGCCTTGTAAGGAGTGGTGAAGAACTTACAAAGTCACATCGGCAGGCCCGGAGAAGCTTTTCCCCTGCTTGCCCAACGGCTTGCGGCGGCGCGGGGGCACAAAACGCCGCCGCCGCCGCACGCATGCGGTTACAGGTTAGGCGCGAGCGCGCGCTCCAGCACGCTGCGTTCTTCGCCACGGCGCGCCACCATGTCGTCGAGCTGGTCCTGTCCGATCTTGCCCACGGAGAAGTACGTGGACTCCGGATGCGCCAGGTAAAAGCCGCTCACCGAGGCCGCGGGCGTCATCGCCAGCGAGTCGGTGATGCCCATGCCGATCTCGGCCGTATTGAGATAGTCGAACATCGGGCCCTTGACGGTGTGTTCCGGGCAGGCCGGATAGCCCGGGGCCGGACGGATGCCGCGATAGCTTTCGGCGATCAGTTGCTCGTTGGTCAGCACCTCGCCGGCGTCGTAGCCCCACAGATCCTTGCGCACGCGTTCGTGCAGGCATTCGGCGAAGGCTTCGGCCAGGCGGTCGGCCAGCGACTTGAGCATGATCGCGCTGTAGTCGTCGTGGTCGGCCTCGAACTGCGCTTCCTTCTTGTCCACGCCGATGCCGGCGGTGACGGCGAACACGCCGATGTAGTCCGCGACGCCGCTGTCCTTGGGCGCGACGAAATCGGCGAGGCACCGGTTGGGCCGCATCACGCCGTCGATCACCGGACGCTCGCTCTGCTGGCGCAGGTTGTGCCAGGTCAGCGCGACCTGGCTGCGGGTCTCGTCGGTGTAGATCTCGATATCGTCGTCGTTGACGGTGTTGGCCGGCAGCAGCGCCAGCACGCCGTTGGCCGTCAGCCAGCGGCCCTGGATCAGGCGCGACAACATGGCCTTGCCGTCCGAGAACACGCGGCGGGCGGATTCGCCGACGATCTCGTCATTGAGGATGTCGGGGAAYTTGCCGGCCAGGTCCCAGGTCTGGAAGAACGGCGCCCAGTCGATGTAGTTGGCCAGCTCGGTCAGGTCGTAGTTGCGGAAGATGCGACGACCGATGAATTTCGGCTTGGGTGGCACGTAGGCGTTCCAGTCCACCGGCGTCTTGTTGGCGCGGGCCTTCGCCAGCGACACCATCGGCGTGGCCTTCTTGTTGGCGTGCTGGTGGCGGATGCGCTCGTAGTCGGTCTTCAGCTCGTCCAGGTACCTGGTCGCGCCCTCGTCGGACAGCAAGCTCGACGCCACGCTGACCGAGCGCGAGGCGTCCGGCACGTAGACCACCGGGCCTTCGTAGTGCGGCGCGATCTTGACCGCGGTATGCACGCGCGAGGTGGTGGCGCCRCCGATCAGCAGCGGGATCTTCTTGATGCGGAAGTAGTCGTCGCGCTGCATCTCGGAAGCGACGTAGGCCATTTCCTCGAGCGACGGCGTGATCAGCCCGGACAGACCGACGATGTCCGCGCCCTCGACCTTGGCGCGCGCCAGGATCTCGTTGCACGGGACCATCACGCCCATGTTGACCACTTCGAAGTTATTGCACTGGAGCACCACCGAGACGATGTTCTTGCCGATGTCGTGCACGTCGCCCTTGACGGTGGCGATGACGATCTTGCCGCGTGCCTTGACGTCGCCGCCGGCCTCGGCCAGCAGGCGCTTCTCTTCTTCGATGTAGGGCAGCAGGTRRGCCACKGCCTKCTTCATCACGCGAGCGCTCTTGACCACCTGCGGCAGGAACATCTTGCCGGCGCCGAACAGGTCGCCCACGATATTCATGCCATCCATCAGCGGGCCTTCGATCACCTCGATCGTGCGGCCGCCGCGCGCTTCCACGTGCTGGCGCACTTCCTCGGTGTCTTCCACGATGAAGGTGGTCAGGCCATGCACCAGCGCGTGCGACAAGCGGTCGGCCACCGGCACCGGATTCTCCGGGGTGCCGCGCCACAGCAGGTTTTCTTCTTTCTTCGCGCCGCCGCCCTTGTAGCGGTCGGCGATCTCCAGCAGGCGATCGGTACTGTCCTCGCGGCGGTTGAGCACCACGTCTTCCACGCGCTCGCGCAGTTCGGGGTCGAGCTGGTCGTACACGCCGAGCTGGCCGGCGTTGACGATGCCCATGTCCATGCCSGCSTTGATGGCGTGGTACAGGAACACGGTGTGGATGGCCTCGCGCACAGCATCGTTGCCGCGGAAGGCGAACGACACGTTSGACACGCCGCCGCTGACGGAAGCGCGAAGGCCATCACCACGGAAGCGGCGCCATAGCGGCGGATCAGCTCGGCGTGATGACGGAACTGCTCCTCCCCCTCCTTAAGCGAGATCGAGTTCACCACGGGCTTGCCCTGCACGCATTGCAGGCCGGCCTCGATCACTTCCCACTTGGACGAGTCCAGCATGATGGGCACGCGCGCGATATCGGGCTCGGAGGCGATCAGGTTGAGGAACCTCACCATGGCGGCCTTCGAGTCCAGCATGGCCTCGTCCATGTTGATATCGATGATCTGCGCGCCGTTCTCGACCTGCTGGCGGGCCACCACCAGCGCCTCGTCGAACTGGCCGTTGAGGATCATGCGGGCGAAGGCCTTGGAGCCGGTGACGTTGGTACGCTCGCCGACGTTGACGAAGAGCGTGTCCTCATCGATGGTGAAAGGCTCGAGGCCGGACAGGCGCATCGGGCGCGACGGCAGGGTATCGTTGGTCATGGCTTGATCTTGTTCTGTGGGCTCGCGATGCATGTTCAGGCGGCGGCACGGTCGTCGCCGTCGCGGTACTGGCCAGGCCAGGCGCGCGGCTTCTTGCTGGCCACGCTCCGCGCGATGGCGGCGATGTGCTCGGGCGTGGTGCCGCAGCAGCCGCCCACCAGGTTGACCAGGCCGGACGCGGCGAACTCTTCCACCAGCGACGACGTGACCTCCGGGGTTTCGTCGAAGCCGGTATCGCTCATCGGGTTGGGCAGGCCGGCATTGGGGTAGCACGACACGGCCGCGTCGCAGATCTTGGCCAGTTCGGCGATGTACGGGCGCATCAGCGTGGCGCCCAGCGCGCAGTTCAGGCCGAAGGTGATCGGGCGGGCGTGGCGCAGGCTGTTCCAGAACGCTTCGACGGTCTGGCCCGACAGAATGCGGCCGGAGGCATCGGTCACGGTGCCGGAGATCATCACGGGCAGGCGCTCGCCAGTGTCCTCGAACAACTGGTCGATAGCGAACAACGCGGCCTTGGCGTTGAGCGTGTCGAAGATGGTTTCCACCAGGAACACGTCTGCGCCGCCTTCCAGCAAACCCTTGCCCTGCTCGTAGTACGAATGGCGCAGTTCCTCGAAGGTCACGTTGCGCGCGCCCGGGTCGTTGACGTCCGGCGAGATGCTGGCGGTCTTGGGCGTGGGGCCGAAGGCGCCGGCCACGAAGCGGGGCTTGTCCGGCGTGCTGTACTTGTCGCAGGCTTCGCGCGCCAGCCTGGCGGCGACGACGTTCATCTCGTACGCCAGGTCCGCCATCTTGTAGTCTTCCTGCGCCACGGCCGTGGCACCGAAGGTGTTGGTCTCGATCAGGTCGGCGCCGGCGGCCAGGTACTGCTCGTGGATCTCGCTGATGACCTGCGGGCGGCTCAGCAACAGCAGTTCGTTGTTGCCCTTGACGTCGACATGGTGCCCGGCGAAGCGTTCGCCGCGGTAGTCCGCCTCGGTCAGCTTGTAGCGCTGGATCATGGTGCCCATGGCACCGTCCAGGATCAGGATGCGCTCGCGCAGCAGGGCCGGCAGGTTGGCCGCCCGGGTATAGGGGCGCGCGGGAGGAAGCGAGGCGGGACGTGGGGCGGCGCTCATGTGGGGCTCGACAGCAAGGGAAAAGAGTCCGATTTTATCAGTTGCATCAATGGTTTGCGGAATAACGGACGCGGGCAGGCCAGTGCGCGCGAAGGCGCTCGCGGGTTGCCGCATGGCACCGCCCGGCCCTACACTGGGGAACCTTCCCATTACCGAGAAGCCTTTCCCATGCAACACCTTAGTCCCGGCGACGCGCAAACCCTGCTCAGCGAATCGCCCGATGCGCTCTTCATCGATTGCCGCAGCGAGATGGAATACCTCTTCGTGGGACACCCGAAAGGGGCGCACAACGTGCCCTGGAACGATGGCCCGGACTGGGAGGTGAATCCGCATTTTGTGCAGTCGGTGAAGAAGCTGGCGGGGCAGGCGTCGGCCCGCCCTGTGCTGCTGATCTGCCGCAGCGGCAACCGCTCGACAGCGGCCGCGAGAGCGCTGGAGGGCGCGGGGTTCTCCACGGTCTACAATGTCCTGCACGGCTTCGAGGGCGACCTGGACGCCGAACGCCATCGCAATACGCTCAACGGCTGGCGCCATGCTGGCCTGCCCTGGGAACAATACTGAGAGACACTGGGAACGCCGGGGACCGGCGCCTTGAAAACGAGAAGCCCGCGCATTGCGCGGGCTTCTCGTTTCCGTTTCACTCGCCGGCCGCCCTTGAGCGAGGAACCGGCAGAGGCGGCTACAAGCCTAGTGCATCACCAGCGGCTGAACCATCACGGTGTCGAACTTGCCAAGGAAATCGTCCACCTCTTCCACCGACGGCTCGCTCTCGATCAGACGTTGCACGTCCGCGCGAAAGCTCTCGGCCATCTGGCCGCCGAGGAAAATCTCGCGTTTCAGGTTCTTGTCGACGATTTCATAGCCGCCAGAGGCAAGAGGCGCATGCTCGACATCCGCACCAAACTCGACAATGCAGTAATTGTCGCTGTTGTAGATCATTTGCATGGCATACCTCCTGGCTGTCATGGGTAAGCGGCGGGCCAATGATTCTTCCGATTACCGGCACACTGGCCGGTTGCCCTCCGCGATTTCACCTCCAAGCTGAGGGTGTTTGCCGTGTTTTCAAGATTCTTGCTTCGGCGAACCGCAGGAATTAAGCGTTCCCTCACTACATTGGGCAACGGCGCTGTCAGCAAGTTCTTGAGTTATGTTCGAAAGATATTGCTGGAAATTACCGGATATCGCATCAGGGCGCCTCGCACTGTGCCCCACAAGCCGCATTACCAAGGAAAGCGTCGAGCACTGCGTGAAAACGCTCGGCTTGTTCGAGATGGGCAAGGTGCGCCGCCCGGGGCAACACTTCCAGGCGCGCGCCGGGGATGGTCGCGGCAATCTCGCGCGCCATCTCCGGAGGCGCGCCCTGATCCTCCTCGCCGACTACCACCAATGTGGGGCAATGAATGCGTGCGATCGCCCCGGCCAGGTCGAATGCCATGATGGCCTGCCCCGATCCCACATAGCCATGCACGGGCGTGGACAGGATCATTTCGCGCACGCGCTGCGCCTCCTCCGGATGCGCGGCCCGGTACGGCGCGCTCAGCCAGCGCTCCAGCGTGCTGTCAGCCACGCCCGCCATGCCGTGCGCCTCCACGTGGCCGATGCGGTCATGCCACATCGGGTGGGCATCCAGCGGGGTACGGTTGACGGTATCCACCAGCGTAAGCGACAGCAACCGCTCCGGATACCGCACAGCCATCGTCTGCCCGATCATGCCGCCAACCGAGACGCCGACGAAATGCGCCTCCGGCACCGCCAGCGCATCCATCAGGGCGGCCACGTCGTCGGCCATGCGGATCATCGAATAGGCGCCGATCGGCGCATCGCTCTGGCCATGCCCGCGCAGGTCGTAGCGCAGCACGCGATAGCGCGGCGCCAGGTGGCGCGCGGTGGCGTCCCACAAGGTATGGTTGGCACCCAGCGCGTGCGCCAGGATCACCCACGGGCCATCGCCCCCGTCGATGCGAACCTGGAGGCTGATATCGCCCACGCTGACGCGGCGGGCCTCGGACGGTGRCTGGGTGGCGCTCATGGCAGGTCTCCGGAAGTTGAGCAAACGCGGTGAACCACGGCGGCAACCGACGCGCCACCGCTTGACGAATCATTGACGACTCATTGACGACTCAGCGCAGCGCTTCGCTGTCGCGGTAGACGAGTTCGATCTGGGTGCCGTCGGGCTCCGTCTGGCGCAGCTTCACCGGCATCCACTGCAGCGACTGCGCCAGCCACACCTCCACCCGCCGGCGATCGCCCGCATGCCGCGGCAGGCGCATGAAATGCTTGGCGTGTACCGCTCCGTGACCGGTGTCGACGTCCTCCTCTCCCACATACTGCACCTGCATCGGCTCCAGGTCACGCGTATCCGCCACCTCGAAGGTTTCGGTGACGCCGGGCGTGGCGTAGCGCTGCGGATTTCCGCGGACCAGCCCGACCAGTTGCAGGAATACGCTGAAGCGGTCCTGGCCCGCGGCGGGCAAGGGCACCTGCTTGTTGCGCCCCTCGAAGACCAGGGCGCCGGCGGCGCGGTCGAAGCGGGCCGCCTCGCTGCGGTTGCGGCGGTTCTCCTCATAGCGCTCCGGCGCCAGGCCGCGTTCACTGAGTGCGCCGCTGCTGTGGAAGTTGAAACGGAACCACAGCACCCGTGTTTCCACCGCAAGCAGATAGCGCGCTCCGTCCTGCTGCCAGCGGATGAGGCCATCCGGATTCTGTACGCCGTTGACGAAGCTGGCGTAGTGCAGCAGCCTGGACGGCGGCGGCGAATAGCGAACGCCGTCCGCCGGCAAGCCCGCGTCCGCAGCCGCGGGCGCGGACGCGGATGCGGCACCCTGCCCGGCCTGGCCGCCGGCGCTCGCCATGGCCGGGCCGGAGCCAGGCGCAGTCAGCAGCGTCGGCGCCTCCGCGGTGGCCGGCGTCTCAGGGTGGGATTCCGGGAGCGATTCGGCCGGGACGGGTTCTGGCGCTGCCTCCGGCCGCGGCGCGGCGGGCCGCTTCTGCACAACGGGTGCCGGATGCGACGGCGCTTTCGCGGCCGGCGGCTCCGGCGGCGGCAGCAGGATGGCCTCGATCGCCGGCATGGCGGTCGGGTCGCCCGGCGGGCCGGGAAGGTGCATCAGGCCCACCACCACCAACAGGTGCACCGCCAGCACGAGCGCAAGCGCGAGCGCCAAGCGCACGCGGCGCGAGGCGGGCTTGTCAGGAAAGGCCGTTCGGCCCGTTCGTCGGGCTGCCACCAAGATAACCAAGCTCCGAAGAAATCTGCCGGGCGATGTCGCGTACGTGACGATCGACCGTACCGCCCCATTCTGCATCGAATACGCTCTGCGCGCCGAGCACGATCAAAGCCATCGCGACATGGCCGTTGGCGTCGAACACCGGCATCGAGAATGCATTGATGCCCGGTAGCACGCCACCTTTGATGCGCGCCGCGCCATGCACCCGCACGTCCTCGCAGACCGCGTCGTAGTCGGCCAGCGAGCGCGGCAGGCCCGGAATATCGTCATGGCCGCGCTCGGCCAGTTCCCGTTCTACCAGCGGCCGCGTTTGTTGTTTCGGCAGATAAGCGCCATACAGGCGGCCGGTGGCGGAGTTGAGCATGGGCATGACATCGCCCAGGCGCAGGCTTACCGTAACCGGGTGGCTCGACTCCTCCCAATGCACGATGGTCGGGCCGTGGTTGCCCCACACGGCGATGCCGATGGTCTGGTCCATTTCGTCGCGCAACTGCGACAGAATCGGGCGGGCCTTCTTGACCGGATCCAGCCGGTTCAGTCCCGCGAGGCCAAGCTGCAGCGCGAATGGGCCCAGGTCGTAGCGTCCGCCCACCGGGTCCTGCGCCACCATGCCCAGCCGCTGGAAACTGACCAGGTAGCGGTGCGCCTTGGCCGGATTCATGTCGGCGGCGGCGGCCAGGTCGCGCAGCATCATGGCGCGCGGCGACGCGGCCAGCGCCTGCAGCAACTTGAAGCCAACCTCGATCGACTGGATGCCGGAACGCAATTTGGAATCGTCTTCTTCGAGTTCGGTCATGCGGCAACTTGCGGAAAAACGGTGAATAAGCCATGCACGAATCACATCCCGGAATAATACGGGCGAGACGATCACGCAGGTTGGAACCTAAATTTACTATAGCGAAATCGATTTACCAATTTTTAAACCGTCGGTAGACTTTGAACGCACTTTGAACACCGCTATACAGGCCGGGCGCTGATGCCATGACACCGCACCGGCCAACCCCGGCGCGGCAGCCGCCATGCAACGCACATGGCGCGACGCGGCCGACTTCTACAGGAGACAACGATGACCCGCCTTTTCCCCTTTTCCCTGCTGCCCGCACGGCAAGCCTGGCGCGCCTGCGCGGTACCGCTGCTTGCCACGCTGGCGCTGGGAGCCGCCGTGCTGCCCGCCCGCGCCGCGGACAACTGGCCCACCCAGCCGATCCGCTGGGTGGTGCCCTACCCGGCCGGCGGCGGCACCGACGTGGTGGCGCGCACGCTGGGCCAGGCCATCACGCCGGCACTCGGCCAGCAGGTGGTGATCGACAACCGGCCGGGCGCGGCCACCATCGTCGGCGCCGACGCCGTGGCACACAGCAAGCCTGACGGTTACACGCTGCTGACGGCCGATACCGCCACGCTGGCGGCCAATCCTTCGCTGTACAAGAAGCTGCCCTACAACGCCGACAAGGATTTCGTGCATGTAAGCATGGTGGCGCGCTTCCCGCTGATCCTGGTCGCCACGCCGAACTTCCCCGCACGCACATTGAAGGAAGCGATCGAGTATGTGCAGAAGAATCCCGGCAAGGTCAATTTCGCCTCGCCCGGCGCCGGCAGCCCGCACCACCTGGCCATGGAACTGTTCATGGACCAGACCAGGACGAAGATGACACACGTGCCGTACAAGGGCGCTGCCCCGGCGGTGCAGGACCTGCTCGCCGGCCAGGTGGAACTGATGTTTCTCGACCTGGCGTCCGGCCAGCAGAACGTCGCCGCTGGCAAGGTGCGCGCCCTCGGCGTGGCCACGCCCAAGCGCCTGACGGCGCTGCCCACGGTGCCGACGGTGGCCGAGGCCGGCGTGCCCGGCTTCGAGGCCTATGCCTGGCAAGGCGTGGTGGTGCCGGCCGGCACGCCCAAGCCGGTAGTGACGCGCCTGAACGCCGAACTGGTAAAGGCGCTCAAGAGCGCCGACGTGCAGAAGCGCTTCGAAGGCATCGGCGTGGAGCCGGTATCCAGCACACCCGAGGAATTCGCCCAGTACGCCCATGCCGAAGCCGAGCGCTGGGGCAAACTGATCAAGGCCAAGGGCATCACGGTAGACTAGCGGGCCGCTTTTTTCCTAACGCATTGCATACATGAAACTCGCCACCCTCAAGGACGGCTCGCGCGACGGCCAGCTCGTGGTCGTCTCGCGCGACCYGAAGACCGCCCACTACGTCAACGATGTCGCCGGCAAGCTGCAGAACGCGCTGGACGACTGGAACTTCTACGCGCCGCAGTTGCAGGACGTCTACGACGCCCTGAACGCGGGACGCGCGCGCCATCCGTTCGCCTTCGACCCCAAGGCCTGCATGGCGCCGCTGCCGCGCGCCTACCAGTGGGCCGACGGCTCGGCCTATGTGAACCACGTGGAGCTGGTGCGCCGCGCGCGCGGCGCCGAGATGCCGCCCGAGTTCTGGACCGACCCGCTGATGTACCAGGGCGGCTCTGACGACATGATCGGCCCGCACGACGATATCGTGTGCGCCAGCGAAGCCTTCGGCATCGACTTCGAAGCCGAGATCGCCGTCATCACCGGCGACGTGAAGATGGGGGCCAAGCCCGAGCAGGCCGCCGACGCCATCCGCCTCATCATGCTGGCCAACGATGTGTCGCTGCGCAACCTGATCCCGGCCGAGCTGGGCAAGGGCTTYGGCTTCTTCCAGAGCAAGCCGGCCACGGCGTTCTCGCCGGTGGCSRTCACGCCSGACGARCTGGGCGAAGCCTGGCGCGAACGCCGCGTGCACCTGCCGATGACCGTGCACTGGAACAGCAAGAAAGTGGGCGCGCCCGACTGCGGCACCGACATGGTGTTCGATTTCGGCCAGCTCATCGCCCATATCTGCAAGACGCGCAATGTGCGGGCGGGCAGCATCGTGGGCTCCGGCACCATCTCCAACGTCGACCGCAGCAAGGGCTACTGCTGCATCGCCGAGAAGCGCATGCTGGAGATCATCGATGGCGGCCAGCCGGTCACCGGCTTCATGAAGTACGGCGACGCGGTCAAGATCGAGATGTTCGACGCGCAGGGCCGTTCGGTATTCGGCGCTATCGACCAGCTGGTGTCGGCCCCGCGCTAAGCCACCGCCGGTTCCATGACGATGCCCTGCGCGAGCATGGCAGCGATCTCCCGCTCCCCATAGCCACCTTCGGCAAGGAGCGCTCGCGTATCCTCCCCCAGCCGGGGCGACGGCCGCAGGTATTGCGCCGGCGTCTCGGACAGCTTCACGGGCAGCCCGATGGTCTTGATCGGGCCCGCCTCGGGATGCTGCTGCTCAACCACCATGCCGCGCGCGAGCGTTTGCGGGTGACTCAGGGCTTCGCCCACGGAGTGGACGGGCCCGGCCGGAACCCCCGCCTTGTCGAACGCGGCCAGCCAATGCGCTGAGGACTGCGTAAGCGCTACTGCGCCAGCACGTGCTGGAAAAGCGGGACTTTGCGGTGAATGAAGCGCGCGCGCGAGAAACTTCCGGCGATTAGCAGAGACAGGACGGGGAGTGCTTATAATTGACCGACCGACCGGTTGACTAATTGCCGTCGACTATGCGCCGCCGCAGCGCAGGCTCCGGTGGCGCCCCCGGGCTGCGATGCGCGGCCCGGTCCCACCATGATCCACTATGGAATGGCCACCGCCATCGCTCCCCCCATGACCGCAATCCCTCCGCAAGATGCTCCGCAATCCTCACCGCTGCCCCAGCCCGACGCCGCGCCGTTGTCGCCGCGCTACGACCGCTACCGCGCGCTGACCCTGCGCAGGCATGGTCCCATCCTCGAAATCGTGATGGGCGCGGACCAGTCCGCCAACCGCAAGCTGGCCACCGCCGACGCCAACAYGCACCGCGAACTGGCGGAAATCTGGCGCGACGTCTCGRCCGACCCCGAGGTGCGCGTGGCGCTGATCCGCGGCGAGGGCAAAGGCTTCTCCGCCGGCGGCGACCTGTCCCTGGTGGAAGACATGGCCAACGATTTCGCCACCCGCACGCGGGTGTGGCACGAAGCACGGGACCTGGTCTACAACRTCATCAACTGCGACAAGCCSATCGTCTCGGCCATGCACGGCCCGGCAGTCGGCGCCGGGCTGGTGGCCGGGCTGCTGGCCGATATCTCGATCGCGGCCAGGACCGCGCGCATCGTCGACGGCCATACGCGGCTGGGCGTGGCGGCAGGCCACCATGCCGCGATCGTGTGGCCCCTGCTGTGCGGGATGGCCAAGGCAAAGTACTATCTGATGCTGTGCGAGTCGGTGAGCGGCGAAGAGGCCGAGCGCATCGGGCTGGTGTCGCTGACCGTGGACGAGGATGAACTGGTCGAGCGCGCCTTCGACGTGGCGCGCCGGCTGGCCGCCGGGTCGCAAACGGCGATCCGCTGGACCAAGTACGCGCTCAACAACTGGCTGCGCATGGCGGGCCCGGCGTTCGACAGTTCGCTGGCGCTTGAATTCATGGGCTTTGCCGGCCCCGATGTACAGGAAGGCGTGGCGAGCCTGCGGCAGAAGCGGCCGCCGAAGTTCGATTGATGCAGTTCGACTAATGTAGTTCGACCCCGCAGCCGGCACCGCCGGCTGCCGACCCCCGGAGACGAAACGATGTTCGGCCAGATCCCAGATTTCACCAACGGCTTCGAGTTCCTCCGCAAGATGTGGGGCAGCGCCGCCGGCATGCCCGGCGGGCTGATGCCGGGCCTGCAGGCCATGACCCCGCCGATGAACCTGGAGGAAGTCGACAAGCGCATCCACGACCTCAAGGCCGTGGAAGGCTGGCTGCAGCTCAACACCAATTTGCTGCGCACCACCATCCAGGGCCTGGAGGTCCAGCGCGCCACCCTGGTGGCGCTGCAGACCATCGGCACCGCGCTTTCGCCCGAGGCCATGCAAAGCGCCATGGAAAACGTCGCGCGCGCCGCCAGCTCGCCGAGCGCCGCGCCGTTCCAGCACAAGGCGGAACCCGCCGCGGCAAAGCGCGTCTGGCCCGAGCCCACGGTCGAGGAAAACGAGGACGAGGAAGACAACGGCCCCGACGTCCCCGAAGCGTCCGCAGCCGGCCAGGCGGAACAGCCGGCCGCCGCGTCCGGCCAGGCCAGCGCGCCCCCGCCCGATGCCAGTCTGTGGTGGGATGTTCTGCAGCAACAGTTCAACCAGATCGCCAGCAGCGCCGCAACCGCCAGCCTGACGCCGTTCGGCAATCTCGGCGGCTTTGGCATGCCAGGGGCGGATGCGCAGCCCGGATCTGCCGCCAAGCCCGCGAGCAAGCCGCCGGCCGGTGCGGGCAAGACGGCAAAACCTGCCAAGGCGGCCAGCAAACCCGGCACCAAATCCGCCGCCAAGCCAGCCGTCAAGGCCGCAGGCAAGGCCGCAGCCAAGCGTCCGGCCGGCAAGAAGCCCGCGGCGACCAAGTCCGCGCCGGTGAATGGCACGGCCGGCGCCCCCGCATCCGGGGACAAGCCGGATGTGCCCGGCGAGCCGCACTGAACCCGTGCCGGAGCTGGCCGTGATCCACCCATCGAGCCGACACCCTTGGTGAAGACCACCGCGCTGATCATGATGGGCGGCGGCGCCCGCGCCGCCTACCAGGCCGGCGTGCTGCAAGGCCTCGCCCGCATCGCCGCCCGTCACGGCCTGGATCGCGGCCGCATCCCCTTCGATATCATCTGCGGCACGTCGGCCGGCGCCATCAACGGCGCAGGCATGGCGATCAACGCCGCCAATTTCCGCGCGGCGGCCCACAGCCTGGCCGCGCTATGGAGCGGCATCCATGCCGAGGATGTCTACCGGACCGGCGTGGTCGGCGTGGGCGCATCGGGTGCCCGCTGGCTCTCCGCGCTGGCTTTCGGCTGGGTCACCCGGCGCGCGCCGCGGGCGCTGTTCGACAACGCGCCGCTCGGCGGCCTGCTCTCCGAGCTGTTCGACCCCGAGCGGGTACAGGCGAGCCTGGACGCCGGCGACCTCCAGGCCTTGGCCGTGACGGCGCTGTCCTACAGCACCGGCCGCCACGTCACCTTCTACCAGTCGCACCGCCGCATCCATCCGTGGCGCCGCAGCCAGCGGCTGGCCGTGGAAGCGAAGATCGGTGTGGACCACCTGTTGGCGTCCTCGTCCATTCCCTTCCTGTTCCCCGCGCTGCCGCTGGAACTGGACGRGCATCATGAGTGGTTCGGCGATGGCACCATGCGCCAGATGTCGCCCCTGTCGCCGGCAATCCACCTGGGCGCCTCGCGGATCCTGGCCATCGGCGCCGCTTCGCGCCAGCGCCCGGGCTGGTTCGACACCGTACCCGCCGGCGGCTACCCGTCGCTGGCGCAGGTGGGCGGCCAAGCCCTGGCGAGCATCTTCCTCGACGGTCTGTCCGCGGACCTGGAACGGCTGCAGCACATCAACAACCTGCTCTCGCGCATGCCGGAAATCGCCAACGACAGGGAGGGCTGGCGCCCGGTGCAAGTGATGACGATTTCGCCCAGCGAACCCATCGAAGCCATCGCTGCCACACATGTAAAACAGCTGCCGCRCACCGTGCGCGCCTTGCTGACCCCGCTGGGCGGCACCGAAGCGCGCGGCGCGGCCTTTGCCAGCTACCTGCTGTTCGAGCCTGAGTTCACCCAGGCACTGATCACCCTGGGCGAACAGGATGCTCTGGCTCAACAACACGAACTGGCCGCCTTCCTGTATGACATCATCCCGCCCGATCATGGCAACGAGATAGGCGCAACGTCCGCGCGCCCGGCTACACTGGGTCATGAACCACCTGCCCGCGCGATGGCCTGACCTATCGGCGCGGCCCAGCCGCAAGTGACGCATAATGCTCCTTGCCGCGCAAGGAAAATCGGTGGAACAAGCGATATTCGCCCATAAATTAAGTACCGCGCAGATCCAGCCGCATCCGCTCCCATCGTTTCCGCATGAAAAGAGCATTGGGAATAATTCGCATCTGGTAGAATCTGCCCGTAATTTCAAAGGCTTACCATGCTCTACCCCGAACTGTTCAAATCGCTGGAAGCGGTACGTTGGCACATGGACAAGGACATCCCCTGGGATTCCTTCGACCCGAGCCTGCTCACGGACGACCAGGCCAAGACGATCCGCATGAATGCCATCACGGAATGGTCGGCCCTGCCCGCCACCGAGATGTTCCTGCGCGACAACCGCCACGATTCCGACTTTTCGGCATTCATGAGCATCTGGTTCTTTGAAGAGCAGAAGCATTCGCTGGTGTTGATGGAATACCTGCGCCGCTTCCGCCCGGACCTGGTGCCGACCGAGGAAGAACTGCACGCCGTGCGCTTCGAGTTCGACCCGGCCCCGCCGCTGGAAACCCTGATGCTGCATTTCTGCGGCGAGATCCGCCTGAACCACTGGTACCGCCGTGCCGCCGAATGGCACACCGAGCCGGTGATCAAGCAGATCTACCGCACCCTGTCGCAGGACGAAGCCCGCCACGGTGGCGCCTACCTGCGCTACATGAAGAAATACCTCAACCAGTTCGGCGACAGCGCCCGCTCGGCCTTCGCCAAGATCGGCGTGCTGATGGCCTCCGCCCGCCGCACCGAAAAGCCGCTGCACCCGACCAACCTGCACGTCAACAAGGCGCTGTTCCCCAACGACACCGTGCAATCGCGCCTGCCGGATCCGGACTGGCTCGAGCACTGGCTCGACGAGCAGATCCGCTTTGACGAAAGCTGGGAGAAGAAGGTCATCGAGCGGATTCTGCACAATATGTCGCTGTTGTTCGAGCGCACGTTTGAGACGGTGCAGGATTTGAACCGGTATCGGAAGGAGTTGAATGCGAAGTTGCAGGCGGCTGGGGGGGCGCAGCCGGCGCAGGCTTGATTCAGGTTTGGTTATTTGAGTTGCCTTCGGCAGAACGGACCCCATCGGTTGATGGGGTTTTGTTTTTTGGTTCTTCAGACTTTCGTGTGGGTAGGTAGTACGCTTTCGCGCATGGCTTGGTAAGGAGGTGTGCGATGGACAGCGTGGAACTGTACCGGCAGCTGCTTGGCGTGACTGCGCCATGGACGGTGGAG
>NZ_JBFTLX010000204.1:0-13001 GCF_056396665.1 Cupriavidus sp. 05T313
AACGATGGGGCGACATCAATTGGCGCCGTGTCGAACGGAACGTTCGAGCAATGCAGATTCGAATTGCGAAGGCAACACAGGAAGGGGACTGGCGCCGGGTGAAAGCCCTGCAACGGTCTTTGACCCGCTCGTGGTCCGCCAAGGCATCGGCGGTACGACGAGTGACGGAGAACCAAGGTGCGCGGACAGTAGGTGTTGACCGCGAACAGTGGAACTCGCCTGAAGTCCGATGGGAAGCCATCGGGCGGTTGAAGCGCCGGGGGTATCGGCCCATGCCATTACGGCGGGTCTTTATTCCCAAAGCCAACGGGAAGGAGCGCCCTCTGGGCATTCCGACCATGTTGGATCGAGCCATGCAGGCGTTATACCTGCTGGCGCTGGAACCGGTGTCCGAAGGGACGAGCGATCCGAACTCATATGGGTTCCGGATCAATCGCTCTACCGCGGATGCCATGTCTCAGCTATTTGTCTCGTTATCCAAGAAGGCTTCGGCCCAATGGGTGTTAGAGGCGGATATCAAGGGTTGCTTTGACCATATCAGCCACGACTGGCTAGAGCGCAATGTCCGGATGGACAAAGTGGTCCTGCGGAAATGGCTGAAAGCTGGCGTGGTATTTCAGGGTCAGCTTCAGGCGACCGAAGCCGGAACACCACAGGGGGGCATCATTTCCCCGACTCTGGCAAACGTGGCATTGAACGGGTTGGAACGGCAACTGGTGGAGTTCCTCAGGACAAAGCTAGGTGCAAAAAACTCGCAAAAGCTGAAGGTGAACGTYGTGCGSTAYGCRGACGACTTCGTGATCACCGGCARTACGCCGGAKGTKTTGGAGCACGARGTGAAGCCGTGGGTAGAGSMGTTCCTAGCGGTACGGGGGCTGACGCTATCGACGGAGAAAACGCGGATCGTCCACATTGCCGAAGGCTTCGACTTCCTTGGGTGGAATTTCCGGAAGTACTCGGGAACACTGCTCATCAAGCCAAGCAGAAAGAACGTGCAGACGTTCTACCGCAAGGTGAAGGGGGTCATCAATGCCAACAAGGCGGCGAAGCAGGCGGATCTAATCGCCCTGCTGAATCCGATGCTAAGGGGCTGGGCGCAGTATCACAGCCCAGTGGTTGCGAAGGCGACGTTCACACGTATGGAGCATGCGGTATTTAAGGCTCTATGGCGATGGGCGACACGGCGACACCGAGGAAAGAACGCTGATTGGGTGCGGAAGAAGTACTTCGCCTCGGTCGGGGARCGGAACTGGGTGTTTGGGACCACAGTAACAAACGAGGACGGCAGTAGCTACTGGACGGAGTTGTACCCGCTTGCGGGGACGCCCATCCGGCGGCACAAGAAGATTCGAGGGGATTACAATCCCTTCGATCCAACGCAGGAACGCTACGGCGAGACGTTGCGGCAGGAGCGCATGCAAGCAAGCATGACGCACCAAAAGCAATGGATCAAACTGTATGTGTCCCAGCGAGGCTTGTGCGCGGTGTGTCAGTGCAAGATAACCAAGGAAACAGGATGGGAAGACCATCACATCGAATCCCGCATGCTTGGGGGTTCCGATGCTCTAGGGAATCGAGTACTGCTGCATCCGAACTGCCATATCCAAGTTCACCACCACGGCCAAACTGTTGTGAAACCGGTGTTTAATTAACATTTTGTAGAGGCTTGAGCCGTATGCGGGGAAACTCGCACGTACGGTTCTTAGGGGGGGACAGATCAGCAATGATCTCGTCCCTACCCTACCGAACTTCCTTGCCTGGCAGCGTATCCCCGTGACCGTTCCTGCGTCCGCTCCTTATTTTTCCCGTGTCGTTATAGTCGGGGTCGGCCTGATCGGCGGCTCGCTGGCGCTCGCGCTCAAGCGTGCGGGGGCGGTCGGCACGGTGGTCGGCGTAGGCCGCTCGCAGGCCTCGCTGGAGCGCGCCCTCAAGCTCGGCGTGATCGACGAAGCCGCGACGCTGGAGGAGGCTGCCAAGGGCGCCAACGTCATCGTGCTCTGCGCTCCGGTGGCGCAGACCTTTGCGCTGCTCCATGCACTTGAGCCGCATCTCGAGCCGGCCACCATCGTCACCGACGCCGGCAGCACCAAGTCCGACGTCATCATGGCGGCCAAGACCGCGCTGGGCGACAAGGCGGCGCAGTTCGTGCCCGCCCATCCCATCGCGGGCCGCGAGCTGAACGGCGTGGAAGCCGCGCTGGCCGATCTCTATGCCGGCAAGAAGGTCGTATTGTGCCCGCTGCAGGAAAACGTCCGCATCGACGTGGCTGCCGTGCGCGCCATGTGGGAGACCGCCGGTGCCGATTGCTTTGTGATGTCCGCCGTGCAGCACGATGCCGTGTTTGCCGCGGTCAGCCACCTGCCACACCTGCTGTCCTACGCGCTGGTGGCCCAGGTGGCCAATGCCGAGGACGCGGCGCTGAAGCTCGACTTCGCCGGCGGCGGCTTTCGCGATTTCACCCGTATCGCGGCGTCCTCGCCGGAGATGTGGCGTGATATCTGCGTTGGCAACCGGGAGGCGATGCTGAGCGAGCTGACCACTTACCAGGCGATGCTGGCGCATTTGAAGACGCTGATAGAAAACAGCAACGGCGAGGGGCTGGAGCGCATCTTCCAGCGCGCCAGCCAGGCGCGCCAGCAATGGGGCGCGCAGCGTGCACCCGCTGTCAACGTCGAGCCCTGAACGCTCGCGTCGCGAAGTCATCAGGTCACCAACGGTGCGGCCCGCCCTTCATAAAGAGCGGCCGGCCAACTAGCATGCAAATCATGGAACATCTCACGCTTGGTCCTTTCACTCGCGCCTCGGGCACTGTTCGCCTGCCGGGCTCCAAGAGCATCTCCAACCGTGTGCTGCTACTGGCGGCGCTCGCGGACGGCGAGACCCGCGTCTGCGATTTGCTCGACTCCGATGATACGCGTGTGATGTTGCAGGCGCTGCGTACGCTGGGTGTGGCGTGGCGCCAGGAGGATGGCGCTTGCGTGGTGCGCGGCGTGGGCGGCAACTTCCCGAACAAGGCGGCCGAACTGTTCATGGGCAATGCGGGCACCGCAATTCGCCCGCTGACCGCGGCACTGGCGCTGCAGGGTGGGAGCTACAAGCTGTCGGGCGTGCCCCGTATGCATGAGCGCCCGATCGGCGATCTTGTCGATGGCCTGCGGCAGATTGGCGCTCACGTCGACTACCTTGGTACCGAGGGTTATCCGCCCCTGCAGATATCGCCCGCGCAGATCCGCATCGATGCACCGATCCGCGTGCGCGGCGACGTTTCCAGCCAGTTTCTGACGGCGCTGCTGATGACCCTGCCGCTGGCCGATGCGCCGGGCGACACCATCGAGATCGAGGTCGTCGGGGAGTTGATCTCCAAGCCCTACGTGGAGATCACGCTGAACCTGCTGGCGCGCTTCGGCATCGAAGTCAGGCGCGAAGGCTGGTCGCGTTTCATCCTGCCGGCGCGTTCGGCCTACCGTTCGCCCGGTGAGATCTTCGTGGAAGGCGATGCCTCCTCGGCATCCTACTTCCTGGCAGCCGGCGCTATTGGCGGCGGTCCGTTGCGGGTGGAGGGCGTGGGCATGTCGAGCATCCAGGGCGACGTCAAGTTTGCCGAGGCGCTCAACCGCATGGGCGCCAACGTGATGGCGGGCGCCAACTGGATCGAGGTCCGCGGTACCGAGCGCGACGATGGCCGCCTGCACGGCATCGAGTTGGATTGCAACCATATCCCGGACGCTGCCATGACGCTGGCGGTAGCGGCGTTGTTTGCCGAGGGCACGACCACGCTTACCAATATCGCGAGCTGGCGGGTCAAGGAAACCGACCGCATCAGCGCCATGGCCAAGGAATTGCGCAAGTTAGGTGTCGAGGTGGAGGAGGGGGCGGATTACCTGAAGGTGACGCCACCGGCCCAAACCGCGTGGAAGACGCCGGCCGCTGGCATCGACACCTATGACGATCACCGCATGGCCATGTGCTTTTCGCTGGCTGCCTTCGGCCCGTTGCCGGTGCGCATCAACGATCCTGGCTGCGTGGCCAAGACGTTCCCGGACTACTTCGACGCGTTTGCGGCGGTGGTGCGCTGATCACACTGCCAGCATCGGGCGGGACTCCTCGCCGGGAATGGTGGGCACGCCTTCGTCGCGGCGTTCGCGCCTGTCCCAGTAGCGGTCGAAGAAGTAATGCGCCACAGTATTGACTGCCGGTTCGATGAAGGTCACGGCGCCGCTGACGGCCAGGTTGCCGGTCAGCGCGTAAGTGACGCCAAAGGCAATGCCAACGTGCATGATGCCGAACGACAGGGTCTTAGCCATGGTAGATTGCCTCGCGGAGTTGTCTTGACTGCCCGGAGCGCCTGCCATTTGCAGGGCCGCCCGCCATGGATTGCATGGTAATGATTCTCAATTGATTTAAGAAATCAATATTCTTTTCTGTTTCAATAAATAATGACTATCGTCGACGTCATCACAATCGACGGGCCCACTGCCTCCGGTAAGGGCACCGTAGCGCACAAGGTGGCGGACGCACTCAGCTACCATCTGCTGGATAGCGGTGCGCTGTACCGCCTGGTCGCGCTTGCCAGCGAGCGTGTGGGCATTGACGCACAGGATGTGGAGGGGCTTGCAAAGCTGGCAGGCCGCCTTGATGTCAAGTTCGGCCCCGATCGGGTCTGGCTGAGCGGCGAAGAGGTCAGCCTGGCCATCCGCGCGGAAGCCACCGGCAACCGGGCGTCGGCCATTGCCGTCCACCAGTCGGTTCGCGACGCCCTGACGGCGCTGCAGCGCGGTTTTCGCAAGCTGCCGGGCCTGGTTGCCGACGGCCGCGACATGGGCACGGTGATTTTCCCCGATGCCCGCCTGAAGGTATTCCTGACCRCAAGTGTCGAAGCGCGCGCTCGCAGGCGCTATAAACAATTGATTGATAAGGGAATTTCTGCTAATATCGAAGACCTTTTGCGAGACCTTGAGTCGCGCGACCAGCGGGATCGTACCCGCACGGCCGCGCCGCTGCGTCCCGCACAGGATGCGCACTTGCTCGATACCTCCGACATGACGGTGGATCAGGCGGTGGCGCAGGTGCTGCAGTGGTACGCCGCGCCGGGTTCCTGACCCGCGCATCGTGCCCGCCGCACCGAAGTGCCGGTAGTGCCTGCATGCGCAGACCTGCCGGTGTTGTTCAACCTGACCCCGCTGCCCGGTGCAGACTGAGCGCGATCCTCGCGCCGGCCCGAGTACTGCGGATTGATACTCAAGTTTATGTCCGACCTGCAAACTAACGAATCCTTTGCCGCACTGTTCGAGGAATCCGTCGCCCGCTCCAATATGAAGGCTGGCGAAGTGATTTCCGCTGAAGTCGTGCGCATCGACCACAATTTCGTGGTCGTCAACGCCGGCCTCAAATCGGAAGCCTTTGTGCCGGTGGAGGAGTTCCTGAACGACCAGGGCGAACTCGAAGTGCAGGCCGGCGACTACGTCTCCGTGGCCATCGACGCGCTCGAGAACGGCTATGGCGACACCATCCTGTCCCGCGACAAGGCCAAGCGCCTGGCATCGTGGCTGAACCTCGAGAAGGCGCTGGAAGACGGCGAAATCATCTCGGGCACGGTCACGGGCAAGGTCAAGGGCGGCCTGACCGTCATGGTCAACGGCATCCGTGCGTTCCTGCCGGGCTCGCTGGTCGACGTGCGTCCGATCAAGGACACCACGCCGTACGAAGGCAAGACCCTGGAATTCAAGGTCATCAAGCTGGACCGCAAGCGCAACAACGTGGTGCTGTCGCGCCGYGCCGTKGTSGAAGCSASCMTGGGCGAAGAGCGCSMSAAGCTGATGGAAACCCTGAAGGAAGGCGCCATCGTCAACGGTATCGTCAAGAACATCACGGACTACGGCGCATTCGTGGACCTGGGTGGCATCGATGGCCTGCTGCACATCACCGACCTGGCATGGCGTCGTGTGCGTCACCCGAGCGAAGTGCTGTCGGTTGGCCAGGAAATCACCGCCAAGATCCTCAAGTTCGACCAAGAGAAGAACCGCGTCTCGCTGGGCGTGAAGCAACTGGGCGAAGATCCGTGGGTCGGCATCTCGCGTCGTTACCCGCAAAGCACCCGCCTGTTCGGCAAGGTGACCAACCTGACCGATTACGGCGCATTCGTTGAAATCGAAGCCGGCATCGAAGGCCTGGTCCACGTTTCCGAAATGGACTGGACCAACAAGAACGTGGCTCCGTCGAAGGTTGTCCAGCTGGGCGACGAAGTCGAAGTCATGGTTCTGGATATCGACGAAGACAAGCGTCGTATCAGCCTGGGCATGAAGCAATGCAAGGCCAATCCGTGGGACGATTTCAGCCGTAACCACAAGAAGGGCGACAAGCTGGGCGGCCAGATCAAGTCGATCACCGACTTCGGCGTGTTCATCGGCCTGCCCGGTGGCATCGACGGCCTGGTGCACCTGTCCGACCTGTCCTGGCAAGAAACCGGCGAAGAAGCCGTGCGCAAGTACAAGAAGGGCGACGAAGTGGAAGCCGTGGTTCTGGGCATCGACGTCGACAAGGAACGCATCTCGCTGGGTATCAAGCAGCTGTCGGGCGATCCGTTCAACAACTTCATCTCGGCCAACGACAAGGGTTCCCTGGTCAATGGCACGATCAAGTCGGTTGATGCCAAGGGTGCCGTTGTGCAACTGGCTGACGACGTCGAAGGCTACCTGCGTGCATCCGAAATCTCGGCTGACCGCGTGGAAGATGCCCGCAACGTGCTGAAGGAAGGCGAGCAGATCACCGCCCTGGTGGTGAATGTGGACCGCAAGTCGCGCAACATCAACCTGTCGATCAAGGCCAAGGACAACGTCGAGCAGCAAGAAGCGATGCAAAAGTTCGCCGCTGACACCGGCACGGCTGGCACGACCAACCTGGGCGCGCTGCTGAAGGCCAAGCTCGGCCAGGACAACCAGTAAGCATCGGTTCTTACGCCTGCTAGCGGATGCCCATGACCAAGTCCGAGCTTGTCGAAAAACTGGCTGCCCGGTTCCCGCAGTTGCTGCTGCGGGATGCGGACATCTCGGTGAAGACGATCCTCGATGCGATGTCCGAAGCGCTGGCCGATGGCCACCGCATCGAGATTCGTGGATTCGGCAGTTTTGGCCTGAACCGGCGTCCGCCGCGCGTAGGGCGCAATCCCAAGTCCGGCGAAAGAGTGCTGGTGCCCGAGAAACGGGTGCCGCACTTCAAGGCGGGCAAGGAGTTGCGTGAACGAGTTGATCGCAGCCCGGCGCTGCCGCAGGCCGTTGGCGGCGGCGGTACGGGGGCCAGCACCATCGGCAGTCACGGTGGCAATGGCAGTGGCGGTGCCAACGGCAATGGCCATGGTGCCGCGGCTGGCGCGTCTCATCCGAGCGCGCCTGCCCAGGCGAAGCCGGCCGTTGTTGCCGGTAGCGCCTTGCATGACGATGGCGGGCTGAAACTGGCCCGTTCCTGAATCGCTGTGTTTGACTCGTGATGTGACTGGATAGTCGAAAAAGCGCCCCTGTTCGGGGCGCTTTTTCATTATTGCAGCATGCTTGCGGCATACAAGCCGTTACCGTTAGTACGAGGCGATTCCGCTACAATGCCGGGAATCCACCGAGGGGCGTCGCCCGCCGGCGTTCGCATCACCGGAGTCCGAACCATCCCATCTTCCGCATGAAGCCCGCATGAAACTTGTCGCCTGGATCATCCGTATCGTCCTGTTCGCGCTGCTGTTCGTGCTGGCGCTGCGCAATACCGCCGATGCTTCCCTGCAACTCTTCTTCGATGCCGTCTGGCGAGCGCCGCTGATCCTGATCCTGCTGGCCGCTTTCGGGCTGGGTATTGTCGCTGCGCTGGCGGCGGTAGCGCCCGCGCTGATGCGCCAGCGCATGGAAGCGAACCGGCTGCGGCGCGCGCTCGGCGAGGCGCGCAGCCAGGCCGCGGAAGGTGCCCGCGAACCACAGGCGGGCTCCGGCATCCCTTACAACGTAGTTGGCCCGAAAGTTTGACCAATGATTTTTGAAACCTGGTGGCTGCTCGCGCTGCCGCTCATTTTCGGCCTCGGCTGGATGGCTGCGCGCTTTGATGCGCGGCAGCTCATGAGCGAACAGGGCGCGCTGCCGCGCTCCTATTTCAAGGGCCTGAACTTCCTGCTCAATGAGCAGCCCGATCAAGCCATCGACGCGTTTATCGAGGTGGCGCGGCTGGACCCCGAGACCACCGAACTGCACTTCGCGCTCGGCGCACTGTTCCGCCGGCGCGGCGAAACCGAACGCGCCATTCGCGTGCACCAGAACCTCGCCAGCCGCGAGGATCTCCCCGACGCCGAGCGCGAGCACGCACTCTTTGAGCTGGGCCAGGACTTCCTGCGCGCCGGCCTGCTTGACCGTGCCGAGGAATCGCTGCGGCGGCTGATGTCGGGCCCCTATGCGGCGCCGGCCAAGCATGTGCTGCTCGAACTCTACGAAGTCGAGAAGGAGTGGAAGAAGGCCATCGAGGCGGCACGCGAACTTCAGCCGCTGGAGCAAAAGGACTACAGTTTGCAGATCGCGCAATTCTGCTGCGAACTGGCGCAGGATGCCCTGCAGCGCAAGCAGTCCGAGGACGCGATCGGCTGGTTGGAGCAGGCAGTCAAGGAAAATCCCGCCAATGTGCGCGCGCCGATGCTGCTGGGCGACGTGGCCATGGCGGCAGGCGACGCACAGGGCGCGCTTGGCCACTGGCTCGGTATCGAGCGGCAGGATGCCGCCTACCTGCCGCTGGTGGCGGACCGCGTCGTCAAGGCTTATCGCCAGCTCGGCGATAACGGGCGGGCGATGGAATGGCTGCGCGGCTTGCTCAAGACCAATCTGGCGGCCGAGTTGCTGGATATTGCGTATCGCGCCGAACTCGAACTGCATGGCGCGCATGCCGCGGCTGTCTTGATGCGCGAGCAACTGCGCCGGCAGCCGTCGCTGCAAGCGTTGACCAAGTATTTCGAGGCGCAGGCCGCCGAGGTCGCCGCCGTGGGCGAGGCCAACGGCGTGGCAGAAGCGGGCACCGCCGTGGCGCAGGCGCTTCAGGCGACCGCCCACGATATCGAACAGGAGCAGGAGGTGTCGGCGATTCGCGACCTGCTGCAGAATCGCACGCGTAACCTGGCGCGCTATACCTGCCGCGAATGCGGCTTCCGCGCGCGATTGTTCTATTGGCAGTGCCCCGGCTGCAACCGCTGGGAAACATACGCGCCGCGCCGTAGCGAGGCACTCGGCTGACGCTGTTGCGTCGCACGCCAATCCCTATCTGGAGTACAAGCTATGAAAGTCACCATTATCGGCAGCGGCTACGTCGGTCTAGTGACCGGGGCCTGTCTGGCCGAACTGGGCAACGATGTGTTTTGCCTGGACGTCGATGAACGCAAGATCGCGCTGCTCAATGCGGGTGGCGTACCGATCTACGAGCCGGGCCTCAAGGAACTGATCCAACGCAATCGCGAGGCCGGGCGGCTGACGTTCTCCACCGATGTGGCGGCCAGCGTGGAGCATGCCGACGTGCAGTTCATCGCGGTCGGCACGCCGCCCGACGAGGACGGCTCCGCCGATCTGCAATATGTGCTGGCGGCTGCCCGCAATATCGGCCGGCATATGACGGGCTTCAAGGTGGTGGTGGACAAATCGACGGTGCCGGTCGGCACCGGCGACCGTGTCACCGAAGCCATTCGTGCCGAACTGGGCGCGCGCGGCCTGGAGGACCTGCAGTTCTCGGTGGTGTCGAATCCCGAGTTCCTGAAGGAAGGCGCCGCGGTGGAGGATTTCATGCGCCCCGACCGCATCGTGCTGGGTTGCGATGCCGACGTGGCGGGCCGCCATGCCAAGGCGATCATGCGCCAGTTGTACGCACCGTTTAACCGCAACCACGAGCGCACCTTCTATATGGATGTGCGCTCGGCCGAGTTCACCAAGTACGCGGCCAACTCGATGCTGGCCACCCGGATCTCGTTCATGAACGAGCTGGCSAACCTGGCKGACGAGGTCGGTGCGGACATCGAACTGGTTCGCATGGGCATCGGTTCCGATCCGCGCATCGGCTATTGTTTCCTGTACGCCGGCGCCGGTTACGGCGGCTCTTGTTTTCCCAAGGACGTGCAGGCACTGATGCGCACCGCCAGCGCGCATGGCAAGCCCATGCGGGTGCTCGAAGCGGTGGAAGCGGTCAACGATGCGCAAAAGCAGGTGCTGGCCGACAAGGTCGTGCGGCGCTTCGGCGAGGATCTCGCAGGCCGCACCTTTGCGATCTGGGGGCTGGCCTTCAAGCCCAATACCGACGATATGCGCGAAGCGCCGTCGCGGGTGCTGGCGCGTGCGCTGATTTCGCGCGGTGCCGCGTTGCGCGTGCACGATCCCATTTCGATGGCCGAGGCCCGGCGCGCGCTGGAAATCGATCTCGCCGATATCGAAGGCGGCTTTGYGCGCGTGCATTTCAGCGATGCGCAGATGGATACGCTCGATGGCGCCGATGCGCTGGTGATCGTCACCGAGTGGAAGGTGTTCCGCAGCCCGGATTTCAACCAGATCAAGCGCCGCCTGAAGGCACCCGTCATCTTCGACGGACGCAATCTGTACGAGCCCGAGGCCATGCAGGAATCGGGCATCGAATATCATGCGATCGGGCGGCCGACCACGACGCKCTGAACCGCAACCCAACGGGAACGACAAGCCAACGCCCCGGGTGACGGACCGGGCAGTGTTGCCAAGGATGTCCATGAGCAAGAACCATATTCCGCAGCAACAGATCAATCAATCGCGCATCCTGGTGGCGGGCGACATGATGCTCGACCGCTATTGGTTCGGCGATGTCGAGCGCATCTCGCCGGAGGCGCCGGTKCCGKTCGTGCAGGTAAAGCGTAGCGACGAGCGCCTTGGCGGCGCCGCCAACGTGGCGCGCAATGCCGCCGCGCTGGGCGCTCAGGTCGGCATGCTGGGCGTGGTCGGCGACGACGAACCCGGCCGTACCCTGGAGGCGCTCCTGAATGCCAGCCACGTGCAGCCCTACCTGCTGCGCGACGCCAGCGTCAACACCACCATCAAGCTGCGCGTGATGGCRCACCAGCAGCAGTTGCTGCGGGTCGATTTCGAGAACGTCCCGGCGCACGAAGTGCTGGCTTCCGTACTGGATAGCTTCCAGGCCTTGGTCAAGGAGTACAAGGTACTGGTGCTCTCCGACTACGGCAAGGGCGGACTGGCCCACGTGGGCCGCATGGTCGAGACGGGCCGCGCAGCGGGTTGCATGGTGCTCGTCGATCCCAAGGGCGACGACTATTCGCGCTATCGCGGCGCCACGCTGATCACCCCCAACCGCGCCGAAATGCGTCATGTGGTGGGTGCCTGGAAAACCGAGTCCGATCTCACTATCCGGGCCCAGAACCTGCGGCGGGAGTTGCATCTCGAGGCGTTGCTGCTGACCCGTTCGGAAGAGGGCATGACGCTCTATACCGAAGCGGAGGTATTGCACGTTTCGGCGCAGGCGCGCGAAGTCTATGACGTGTCCGGTGCCGGCGATACCGTGATCGCCACGCTGGCGACCATGCTGGGGGCGGGCGTGCCACTCAAGGAAGCCGTGCAGCACGCCAATCGCGCCGGCAGCATCGTGGTGGGCAAGCTGGGCACCGCGGTTGTCACCTATCCTGAATTGTTCGGCACGCCGGCGTAATGTCCGCGCTGTCTTCTGGCTCGATTGAGCCCACACGACCATGACCATCATCGTTACCGGCGCTGCCGGCTTTATCGGCAGCAACCTCGTCAAGGGCCTGAACGAGCGCGGCGAAGACAACGTCGTCGCCGTCGACAATCTGACGCGTGCCGACAAGTTCCACAATCTCGTCGACTGCGAGATCCGTGACTACCTGGACAAAGGCGAGTTTCTCGAACGCTTCACATGCGGCGAGTTCGGCAAGGTGCGCGCGGTCTTCCATGAAGGTGCCTGCTCGGACACCATGGAGACGGATGGCCGCTACATGATGGAGAACAACTTCCGCTACACCAAGGGGCTGATGGATGCCTGCCTGGAGCAGGGCACGCAATTCCTCTACGCATCGTCGGCCGCGACCTACGGTGCCTCGCAGGTGTTCAAGGAAGAACGCGAATATGAGAAGCCGCTGAACGTCTACGGCTACTCCAAGTTCCTGTTCGACCAGGTGGTGCGCCGCACGTTGCCGACCGCGCTGTCGCAGATCGTGGGTTTTCGCTACTTCAACGTCTATGGCCCGCGCGAAGCGCACAAGGGGCGCATGGCGTCGGTGGCGTTCCACAATTTCAACCAGTTCCGTGCCGATGGCACCGTGAAGCTGTTCGGCGAGTATGGCGGCTACGTACCGGGTGGCCACACCCGCGATTTCATCTCGGTGGAGGACGTGGTCAAGGTCAACCTGTTCTTCCTGGATCACCCGGACAAGTCGGGCATCTTCAATCTTGGCACCGGGCGTGCGCAACCTTTCAACGATATCGCCGCGACCGTGGTCAACACGCTGCGCGAAGCCGATGGCCGTCCCCACCTGACGCTCGACGAGATGGTGCAGGAGGGCCTGGTGGAATACATCAAGTTCCCCGATGCGTTGCGCGGCAAGTATCAGTGCTACACGCAATCCGATGTCTCGCGCCTGCGTGGCGCCGGGTACAAGGAGCCGTTCTACACAGTGGAAGAAGGCGTGTCGCGCTATTGCCGCTGGCTGCTTCAGAACAAGGCCTGAGATCGCAAAGTGCGCGGTCCGCTTTGCCGCCCTTGACGGAAACACCTCGGTAGCGTTGAGGTGAACTTTTGTTGCAGGGCGCGCCAAGGCGGCCTGCCGCTCCTATCCTCCGTGTTGCCTCGTCCGGACCGGGCGAGGCAACCTTCATAAACGGATAGGAGAATCTCCCATGTTCAAGCAAACTCTGACGGCTTCAAAACAGGTATTGCTGGCGGCTGCCGTATGGTTTTCGCTGTCGGGCGCCGCGCTCGCGGCGGTCGATGTGAACACCGCCGATGAAGCCGCA
>NZ_JBFTLX010000205.1:0-12911 GCF_056396665.1 Cupriavidus sp. 05T313
GGCGAGCGATGCCGTACCCCACTCTCGTGGGACGTCATGCCGGCAGCCGTCAAAGCGACCCGAGTTCGTGCGTGTTCACGCCGTGTCAATTCGTCAATGGCCGCACGGCGGGGACGAACGCGGCTCGCGCTTCATCGGCGCTTCCGATCCGCCCGGTGACATCGCGAGGCGACAGGCCGATCAAACAGTAAGGTTGGCAGGCTGCTGAAATACTGTTTTTCGAAAATCGACGTGAGGCAGGCGGCCCGAAGAACGCGCAAAGTCGAATCGTACATTATTCATAATTATCGAAATATCTAATTGCAAATAAGCTCATGGGGTGCATCGGAGCCAATATACAGATTGTCGAGCGGAGTGCAACCGGAGTTTGGCTGATTTGCCGCATCCCTACTTGTTATGTAAGGGCAAATCATGACTTTAATCCCGGTGAGTACCTCCCATAATCCGCCGCAGGCAACTGCGCTATATCTCGTTTTCCCATCCTGGACCCAGAAGCCCGCTTGAGCGGCGCTATTGTTCTCAAGAATCTTGTAGTTAACCTTGCACACGACAGATTGTTGAGGCACGTTCAAACCCTGACTCGGTTGGGTCACGTAACTAACACTGCCTGGGGGATTCCTTGGCCTAGCCCAAATGATAATGGTCTGGGTTGTGGCCGAGACATTTGGTGCCATCCCGCCACAAGAATCTATATATTTGTTTCCGGCATAATCTACTATTCTTCCTGCTGTGCTAACACTATTTTCTCCGGAAAAAGATGGGCGATTCACGCATCCTGTCGAGGTAAATGATATCGCAGCGCAGAAGAAAAGTAGAGGATAATATCTTTTCATGATGTGAATATCCTATAACAGGATTATGGTCGACAGTGAAAAGAAGGGAGCCAAAAAGGATGGTTTCAGGAAAATTTCCAGAGATTTTTCATATTTTTCCGTAAATTGATCATAGGCGAAGAYGTCATCAAGGACCAGATCGACATCCGCTACATCTTCAACCTACGGAGCGTTCATGGGTGGGAAGCATGTAAATCAAAAGGCCGTAGACGCCCGCCGCCGACTCGATAAGTTCGCCTTTAACCTCTGGCCAGGCGCTACGCTTATTTATCCTCGCGCGGTCCGCCGTGCTGCGTTAGGTATACATGTGCAAAGGGGCTTGACGAGCCGGAGTGATCGGAAGGACCGTTCCCGTACGCGCTGTGTAGGACCAAGGTCCAATTGAATCATAGTGTCGGTGTGACACTATGTACTTGCAGTCTAGGAATAGGAGTAGTGCAAACCTGTGATGCGGACGCGCTAACTTGGGGGCAGCGGAACTGCCATTCGAGCCAGGGTTTCGTCGGCATGCTGCGCGGCATGGAAACCCCTTGCACCGGATGACTCTCGTACCGACGTCCGTGCTTTGTGCGATTTGATATGGAGTCGCTAACATGAAATATCCCTTAATCGCGTTGGCCATTGCGGTCTCCGGGTGCGCCACCCCACCGCCACCACCGTCAGACGTTCGTCCCGTCGGCCAAAGTCAGCTTGCCCCCAAAGCGGCCGCTCAATGCATCGGGTCTAAATGGGCGAACAGCTCTGGCCAGGTGGTCTACATGCAGTACATGCTCGCTAACGACCAGGCATTCGATGTCTACGTTCCAGGCCAGCAACCACCAAGCGGCTCGGCCGCCATCGTACGCCAAGGCGCGAGTGGGTCCGGTTCATCGGTGGGTTTCCGCGGCACCGACAGCAATGCGGCTAGCGCCATCAGCCAGTGCCCGTAGGCCTGGGAGCCGCTGTTACTCCCGCGCAAACGCAGCAACGCTTATCGGGGGGGTATGAATCGTCGCATGGTAATTCTGGCGCTGGCTTGCTTATCGGTCATGCCGGCTATCGCGCTTGGCGCTAGCAAGGAGGAAAAGCAGGGGAAAGTACGCAAAGCGGCACAGGATTCTTTGGCTGCCCTCTACAGGGTGCAACCGTCGGCGCGCAAGGCTGTGGAGTCTGAGGCAGGCTATGCGGCGTTCAGCAACTTCGGCATGAAGATCCTCCTCGCTGGCGGAGGGTCGGGCGAGGGCGTCGCGGTCAATAACAAGACCAAGGCCATGACCTATATGAAGATGGCGGAGGTCCAGGCCGGCCTCGGCATGGGCGTGAAGAAATTCCAGCTGGTCTGGGTATTCGAGAACGAGACCGCGCTGAACGATTTCATCACGTCCGGGTGGACGTTCGGTGGGCAAGCAACCGCCGCGGCGAAAGCCGGCGACAAGGGCAGCGCGTACCAGGGGGCGATAGCCGTGGGGCCTGGCGTCTGGCTCTACCAGCTTACCGATAAAGGCTTGGCGATCGAACTCACCGCTAAAGGGACCAAGTACTACAAGGACGACGATTTGAACTGAGCCTGGCCGCTCCGGCTTAAGGAGCGGGATGGAGAATTGCCCGGAATTTAGGCGCGCTACGACATCGGAGCGGATATTGCCAACGCGCAGTGGCTTTTCTTCCATGTTTGCGGGGCAGAGCCTATTGTCTACTGACTCCCTTGGAGAGCCCGCATCGCGGGATGCCAGAGTCGATGGGGCATTCAGAATTCGTAATTGATGGATAGATCGAGGACAAAGTTGGTTGCCCGCTGCGTGATCGGGCTGTGCGCCGCGCTGCTAGCCAGTTGCCCTATTGCGGTGTCGGCGGTCAGCAACCAGTGCTTGCGGAAGTACCAGACCGTAGTGATGGCGGCACCGTACGACACAAGTCCCGGGCCGGGATTGTATTGGGGGTAGCCAGAACGCGCCGCCTGGAGTTGGCTGACACCGAACCACGCATTCATATAGCGGGCGTCAGCAAAAGTTATCGTGGGACCAGCGAACCAGTAGAACCTCTCCGAACTGCCCGGCAGCGGCAAATAGACACCCAGATCGCCTATCCATCCGTCGGTACCACCCATGCTGCGCCGGAGATCGGCGCGGACCACCAGCGGAAATTCTTTCGATACGGCATATTCCAGAAACAGTTTGGCTTCCGGGGCAACGTTGATATTGCCCATGCCGTTCAGATGCCCGGGATCGTCGGCTGCCCGTCGCCCCAGGTTATAGGTAATGGCGGCGCCGCCACGCCAGTGCGTCGCGCGCAGCAAATTGATGCCAATGCCTTCGCCAGTAGAGGCAAAGAACAGGTCGCCGTAACGGATATCGATGCTTGGGCCGACCAGCCAATGATATTGCTGGGCGCCGTCATACCTCGGCCGCAGGCTGGTGCCGAGACCCAGCCGGACTTCCCATTCGGGAATACTCCGCTCGAACAGCTTTATCAGTGGCACACCGGCCGAGTATTGCCATTCGGCGGCAGGTGATGGTGTTTGTGCCCGGGCCGGGGCGATGAAACCGGCGAAGGTGGCCAGCAGCGCGGCGAGAAGATGGTGCGCCAGCCTGCTTCCATGGCCGCTCGCCCGACCTATCCGCTTCGTGTGACGGTTCGACACACCACCTCCGTTTCACATGTTGGGGCGACCTGATTTCTGTAGAGACCCTGGCTGCCATCTTACAAGTAGGGTAGTGCGCGAAAGCCATGCATGCGCGCTGTTTTCACCATGCGCGCGCCAAATCCGACGAATTCGTGCACATTTTTACGTTGGAGCACTGCGCGGGATATGGCTTGCGGAGAGTCGTAGTCGGTGCGCCATCGCGAAGTTCTGCTTCGACGCAAAGGCGTGGGCGGATGTCGCGGAGATCGGCCCGGCGAGCGGCCGCCAAGGTCTACTCCCTGCCAAAACCGCTTCGCCCCTTCGACCGGCATTTACGGGGATATGCTGCTCCAGGCGCTATTCGGGCATCCGTGTGCCGGAAAGGCTGGATTCCCTCGACAAATCAACGGGTCGTCAGGGATGTGGCGGATGTTCTGCGAATCCCCGCCGACCCGCCTCCTCAACAGAGGGGTAGCACGTGCATTGCCAATTTTTTGGTATTATTTTTGGAAAAGATAATTTAGTTAGCTAAAGGAGTGCGTGAGGTATGGCAACGAACACCAAGGTCAAGGCGCTGACGATTACCAATCCCGCATGCCTGGTCGATGGCTCGGATAGCGAGTTCCGGCACCTGGTCAACGGCCTGCTGCCGTTCGCCGCCCGCCTGCTGTCCGTGCGCGATGGTTTCGGCAGCCTGATCGGCCTGACCGGCGTCCAGTATTCGCTGATCCGTTCAATCGCGCATCTCTCCGCGCAAGGCGAAGTGACGGTGAACCAGTTGGCCGAGCATCTGCATTTGAGCGGTCCGTTCGTTACCATCGAAACCGGGAAACTCAAGAAGCTCGGCCTGATCGACAAGAAGGCCCACCCCGAGGACAAGCGCAAGATGCTGCTTACGGTGGCAGCGGCGGGCACCCGCTTGCTGAGCGAGCTGACGCCGGTGCAGCAACGTATCAATGACGTCCTCTTCGAAGGCGTCAACCGCACCGAGTTCAAGGTCCTGTGCTCGGTGGTGGATCGCCTTGTGGCGAATGGCGATCGCGCCTCGCTCGACCTGGCGCACCTTCTTGCGCGGCAGCAAAAAGCGTGATGTTCGCTCACGCGGCTGTCCACGCAGTGGCTTCAGTGCGCCGCCCACTGGATCGTGCTGATGTCAATGCCTTCCTGATGCATATCCCATAGCGGGCTGAGCTCGCGCAGCTTGCTTACCGTGTCCCGTACCTGCCGTATCACCTGATCCACTTCCGCCTCCGTGGAGTACCTCCCAAGCGTAAAGCGAATCGAGCTGTGCGCCAGTTCATCGCTGCGCCCCAGCGCGCGGAGGACAAAAGAGGGCTCCAGCGATGCCGATGTGCACGCGGATCCGGATGAAACGGCAACGCCCTTGATCCCCATGATCAGTGACTCACCCTCGACAAAATTGAAGCTGACGTTGAGGTTGTGCGGGATCCGGTGCGACGTGCTGCCGTTGACGTAGACCTCGTCGAGTTGTTCGAGCCCGGCCAGCAGCTTGTCCCGCAATGCGCCAACGCGGCGCGATTCCTCGGCTAGTTCGAGCCTGGCGAGACGGAATGCCTCGCCCATGCCCACGATCTGGTGCGTCGCCAGCGTGCCGGAACGCATGCCCCGTTCGTGCCCGCCGCCGTGCATTCGCGCCTCGATGCGAACCCGCGGCTTGCGCCGGACGTAGAGCGCGCCAATGCCTTTTGGACCGTACACCTTATGCGCGGTCACGGTCAGCAGGTCGATTTTCAGCGCCTGGAGATCGATCGGGATCTTTCCGGCCGCCTGCACCGCGTCGCAATGGAACAGGATGCCGTGTTCCCGGCACAGGTTCCCGATGGCCGCAACCGGATGGATCACGCCAATCTCGTTGTTGACCATCATGACCGACACCAGGATGGTGTCCGGGCGAAGCGCGGCGCGCAGCTTGCCAAGGTCAAGCAGGCCATCTTCCTCGACGTCGAGATACGTGACATCAAAGCCCTGCCGCTCCAGTTCCCGGCAGGTGTCAAGCACGGCCTTGTGCTCGGTCTTGACCGTGACGATGTGTTTTCCCTTGCCGCCGTAGAAGTGGGCCGCGCCTTTCAGCGCCAGGTTGTTCCCCTCTGTCGCGCCCGAGGTCCAGACGATCTCGCGAGGATCCGCGTTCAGCAGTGCGGCTACGTGCGCGCGCGCGGTCTCCACGGCTTGCTCGGCTTCCCAGCCATAGCTGTGGCTGCGCGAGGCCGGGTTGCCAAAGTGCTGGTACAGGTACGGCACCATCTTGTCGACGACCCTGGGGTCGACCGGCGTCGTGGCGCTGTAGTCCATGTAGATCGGGCGTGCGGTGGCTGCGTCCTGCATTCCTTGGTTCTCCTGATGCGGTTGATGCGCCTTTGGTCCGCGTGATGCGCGGGCCGGCGGCGAGAGCTTGCCGGGAGTCTACCGCCGGCCGGGGAAAAAACACGTTGGCACCATGCCGCCGGTAGGGTTGCTCGTCGGCTTGTCCGCAACGCCGAATCAACCGGATCCGGTTGAAAGCCGCGCGGACAATTGCCCGGAAAGTCATGCCGGCAAAGGGTTTCAGCGTTCGTGACGGATTTCATGCGTGCCAACGATGAGTACTGCATCAAGGGTTTTTACCAATTTGCATACCGATGAATAGTAGCGTTTATTAATAGCTAAGTTATAAAGCTAAATGGCGCCGCGGGACCGGACTGCGCCAACCCGGTTAAGGGGTGCCCATGAACCACGATGACGAGACGCAGGTTCTCCTCGGCTCCCCCGCAGGCAGCGATGCGGCGGGGCGCGAGCTCCCGCTTGGTGCGCATCTGGTCACGGCGCGCCGCGGCTACTTCCATCATGGCATCTATGTTGGCGGCAACCGGGTGGTGCACTACGCCGGATTTTGCGCGGCATGGCATCGCGGCCCGGTGGAGGAGACCACGCTAGACCGCTTCTCCGGCGGCCGCGAAGTCAGCATGCGGGCGCACGTGCACGCCAAATACAGTGGCGAGGAGGCCATGCGCCGTGCCCGCTCTCGGCTTGGCGAGGAAAACTACCGTCTGCTCACCAACAACTGCGAGCATTTCTGTTCGTGGTGCGTGTCCGGCGAAAGCCGCAGCGAGCAGGTGGAAGCCTGCCTGCACCATCCCTGGACATCGATTCCCCTGATCGCAAGCCTGCTCCGGGCCATTTTTGCGGCGCTGGGTCCGTCGTTGCGCGAAGCCTGACCCCACAACCAAGGGTTTTCACCAGCTTGAATGGCGGCATGGATTGGCATTCAATACTACCTAAGTTATAAAGCTAATAAACGAAGCAAAAAACGACAAGTGAAGCAGCGGATCGGAATGCGATCCGCGCCACGGTTTCCATACAGGAGGGATGATGGCCGAAACCCATGCACAGCGCGACGCCGATGCCGACGAGCAGCGTCGCTTTCGCAGCACGCTCGCGATGTTCGCCACGGGCGTGGCGGTGATCACCGCGCCCCGCGCCCAAGGCGCACCGGTGGGCATCACGGTGGCGTCGTTCAACTCAGTCTCGCTCGATCCCCCGCTGATCCTGTTCTCGGTGGACCGGCGTTGCCTGAGCCTGGACGATCTTTGCGCGACGCCACGCTATGCCGTCAACGTGCTCGAGGCGAGCCAGCAAGACCTTTCAAACCGCTTTGCCAGGGCGAACTCCGGCAAGTGGGACGGCATCGGTATTGCCCCGGAGGGGAGCGGCCAGGCGGTGCTCCTGCCCGACGCGCTCGCCACCTTCGAATGCGAGCCGTATGCGCGCCATGACGGCGGCGACCACGTGATCTTTATTGGACGCGTCGTTCGCCACCGGGCCCGGCCGGATGGCAGGCCACTGGTTTTTTTCGGAGGCAGGTATCGCGTTCTCGACGAGACGCCCGCCGCCGCTTGATTCAACGACAGATACGTATTTAGGAGAGAAGACATGGTCAAGACAGGTAGCCGGCATATCGACATGCTGCGCGACGGCCGCGAGGTCTATCTGGATGGCAAGCGGGTCGCGGATGTAACGACCGACCCCGCATTCCGGAACTCGATCCGCAGCTACGCGAACCTCTACGACTTCCAGGCCAGCCCGGAGAACATCGAGAAGATGACCTTCGAGTCGCCGGACACCGGCGAGCGCGTAAGCCGGATCTGGCAACTGCCCGAGAGCTACGACGATCTGGTCGAGCGCCGGATGGCCTTAGAGGCCTGGACGGAACTGCACTACGGCTTCATGGGCCGCTCGCCCGACCATGTCGCATCCTGCATTTCCGGCATGTACATGGGGATCGACGTCTTCGAGCAATACGACCGGGCCCGGGCCGGCGCCCTGCGCGAGTACTACAAGTACGCCCGGGACAACGATCTCTTCCTCACCTACGTCATCGTCAATCCTCAGGCAAACCAGTCCAAGGCGGCGCACGAGCAGGAAGACAAGTACCTGGCGGTGGGCATCGTCGACCAGGATGCCGAAGGCATCACGGTGCGCGGCGCAAAGATGCTGGCAACCAGCGGCATCATGGCCAACGAGGTATTTTGCAGCTGCATCCAGCCCTTGCGCGAGGGCGATGAGATGTATGCGCTTTCGTTCGCCGTGCCCATGAACATCAAGGGCTTGAAAGTCATGTCGCGCAAATCGTACGAGGGCAACGCGACTTCGGTTTTCGACAACCCGCTGTCGAGCCGCTACGACGAGAACGACGCGGTCCTTTACTTCGACGACGTCAAGGTGCCATGGGAGCGCGTCTTTATCGCGGGCGATGTCGGCATGTGCGCAAAGCAGTTTCATGCCACGCCGGCGCATAGCTACCAGAACTACCAGTGCCAGGTCCGGCTGATGGTGAAGCTGCGCTTCCTGGTGGGCATCGCGCAGCGCATTACCGAGGTCAACGGCACCAATGCCTTCCCGCAGGTGCGGGAGATGCTGGGCCAGCTCGCCGCCGAGGCGGCCATGGTGGAGGCCTGGGTCTATGGCATGGAATCCAAGGGTCATATGGAGAAGGGCTACTTCGTGCCCGACCGTAACCTGCTGTACGGATCGCAGGTCATCACCCAGCAGCTCTACGCCAAGGTCCTCAACGCCCTGCGCGAACTGGCGGGTGGCGGAATGATCATGCTGCCGTCGAGCATCCGCGACTTCGAGAACCCGGCACTGGCCTCGATTATCGACAAGACGCAGAAGTCGCCGGCCTGCAGTCCGGAAGAGCGCGTCAAGTTCTTCAAGCTTGCCTGGGACGCCGTCGGGTCCGAGTTTGCATCGCGCCATAACCAATACGAGATGTTCTATGCAGGCGCGGGCTTCGTCACCAAGGGGCACGCCTATCGATCCTACGACTGGAAGAAGGCCACCGACCTGGTCGACAACATCTTGGGCAGCTATTCGCTGGGCGCGGAGCTGGGCCAGGTGGCGCGCGCTGCCTGAGCAGGCAGCCGCTTTTTKAGATTCGCTGACACCCACGGAGATAACCATGGCGATCAACAAGCTTCACGATGAGTTTCACACCATTGATATGGAGAGCGGCTGGGAGGTGCCTCCCGGCTATCCTTCGGGCATCCAGCAAAAGATACTCTCCGGCTCCCTTGACGAAGGCGGCGGCCGCGGCAGCCGCACGCGCCTGCTGCGATTCCAGCCCGGCGTCTTCACCACCGCGCCGTTCGTCCATCGCTACTGGGAGGAAGTGTATCTGCTCAGCGGCGACCTGACCGTCGGTAACGACGAGCGCGGCGAGGGCGGGCGGGCTTTCGATCCGAACACCTATGCATGCCGTCCGCCGGGTGCTTATCACGGTCCCTTCAAGTCGAACGCGGGTTGCATGCTGCTGGAAATCCATTACTTCGACCCGGCCTGATCATGGTGGCGACCATAGATTCCGTGATGGGCCAGCTCTCGGCGGGCACCGCCGATGCGGCGTCGCTGCTGGCGGATTGCGTGGAGCGCGCCTGCAATCCCGGCGGGGAGGGGGCTCGCGTGTATCCGCACGGCGTGAGCATGGCCGCGTCGAAGCAAGCCACGGCCAGCGACATATTGCGCAGACAAGGCGTTGTCGGGCGGCTCTCTGGCTTGCCGATTTCGGTCAAGGATCTGTTCGATGTGCAGGGCGACGTCACGCGGGCCGGCGCCCGCGTGCTGCCCGAGCAGGCTGCCACGGTTGACGCGGTCGCGATTGCACGGTTGCGCGCGGCCGGCGCGGTCTTCGTCGGCCGCACCAATATGACCGAGTTCGCGTACTCCGGGGTTGGCACCAATCCGCACTACGGCACGCCCCGCAATCCGTTCGAGCGCGCGGTTGGCCGCATTCCCGGCGGTTCCTCGTCCGGGGCGGCGGTGTCGGTGACGGACGGCATGGCCGTGGCCGCGATCGGCTCGGATACGGGCGGCTCGTGCCGGGTTCCTGCGGCGCTCTGCGGCATCGCGGGGTTCAAGCCCACCGCGCGCCGGGTGCCGCTGCAGGGCACGGTGCCGCTGTCGCCCAGCTATGACTCGATCGGTTGCCTGGCGCAGACGGTTGCCTGCTGCGCCGCGCTCGACGGGGTCATGGCGGGGGAACCGGAGGTGCCGTTGACAGCAAGGCCGGTACGTGGCCTTCGGCTGGCCGTGGCACGGAACGTGGTGCTCGACGGGCTTTCCGGCGAAGTCGCCAGTGCCTATGAGCGGGCTCTTGGCCGGCTGGCTGCCGCCGGCGCCTTGCTGCGTGAGGTTGCCTTCAATAGCTGGAACCAGTTGCCGGAACTGAACATCAACGGGGGCCTGGTGGCGGCGGAGGCGAGCGCGTGGCATGCCGGGCGGGTCGCCGCCCAGGCGGATCGGTACGACCCGCGAGTCCTGTCGCGCATCCGGATGGGCGAGCAGCAGAGCGCGGCGGATTACCTGCGGATGCGCGCCCGGCGCGAAGCGCTATGCCGGGAGGCACAAGGGGAGTTGCAATGGTTCGACGCAGTGGTGCTGCCGACCGTGCCGATCGCGGCACCGCGGATTGCCGACCTGGCCGATGACGCCGCGTTCTTTAGTGCCAACCGGCTATTGCTGCGCAATCCCGCCATCGCCAATGTGCTCGACCTGTGCGCACTGACCATGCCGTGCCATGAAACGGGCGAGGCACCGGTCGGGCTGATGCTGTTCGGCCAGCCGATGGCGGACCGGCGACTACTCGCCATCGGCATGGGCATGGAGTGCATCCTGCGTAGCCACGAGGAGTAGACGCCTTATCCGCCGGCAAGGCTTTGTGTCGGCTTCTGACAACGAGGAGGAGAGATCATGTTTCATTTTCGGTTCAAGCCGATGTTCCTGGCCGGCACGATGCTGGGCGCTTCGGCGCTCGCCGCGGCCCAGCCGGGCAAGATCAGCGACGGCGTGGTGAAGATCGGTGTTTTGACGGATATGTCGTCGATATTTTCCGATATTGGTGGAAAAGGGTCACTGGTGGCCGCCCAGATGGCGGTGGACGATTTCGGCGGGAAGGTGCTGGGATCGGACATCAAGGTGGTCAGCGCCGACCATCAGAACAAGACCGATGTGGCCGGGACCATCGCGCGCGACTGGTTCGACAACCAGAAGGTGGACGTCATCCAGGACGTATTGCCGTCCTCGGTGGCGCTCGCGGTGTCCAATCTCGGCAGGGAGAAGCACAAGCTGGTGATTGCCAGCGGCGCCGGCACGACCAGGCTGACCAACGAGGATTGCTCGCCCTACACCATCCAGTATTCCTATGACACCTATGCCTTTGCAGCCAACACCGTCAAAGCCCTGTCAAAGGGCGGCGACAACAGCTGGTACTTCCTGACGGTCGACTACGCGTTGGGAGCGTCCCTTGAGAAAGACGCGGTCGATGCATTGACCTCGGTAGGGGGGAAGGTGATCGGGAAGGCAAAGCATCCCATCAATTCCCCGGACCTTTCGTCCTATCTGCTGCAAGCCCAGGCATCGGGCGCCAAGGTGATCGGCCTGGCCAACGCCGGCAGCGATACCGTCAACGCATTGAAGACCGCCCGGGACTTCGGCATTGGCGGCGCGGGAAAGCAGAAGCTGGCGGGACTGCACATGTTTATCAGCGACATCCACAGTCTCGGCCTGCAAGCGGCACAAGGGATGATGCTGACCACTTCCTTCTATTGGGACCGAGACGATGCCACGCGTGCCTGGTCGCAGCGGTTCTTCGACAAGACCAGGAAGATGCCCACGCTCGTGCAAGCCGGTGTGTACTCGTCGACGATGCACTACCTGAAGGCCGTCCAGGCCGCGGGCACCGACGAGACCGACGCGGTGGTGTCGAAGATGAAGTCCAGCCCCGTCAACGACTTCTTTGCGGCCAATGGAAAGATCCGCGCCGACGGGCTGATGGTGCATGACATGTATCTCGCCGAGGTCAAGACGCCGCAGGAGTCCAGGAAACCATGGGACTACTACAAGATCAAGCAGGTCATTCCAGCCAGCGAAGCATTCCGGCCGATTTCGGCAAGCAAATGCGCGCTGATCAGGAAGTGACGGTTAGCAACTAGCAACTACGGAGACATGAACATGCTGACATTCGATATTGAGACACGCACTGGCAGGTGGCAGCGCGTTGTGGACATCAGGCAGCTTGTCATCGCGGGCTGGACGGGGAGAGATGCCGACGCGATGGAGAAGCACATCCGCGAGCTGGAGGCGTTGGGCGTAAGGCGGCCATCGGCCACCCCGGTGTTCTACCGGGTTGCGGCGGACCGGCTGCAATCGCAGCCCGCGATCCAGGTCAGCGGAGGCGCCAGCAGCGGCGAAGTGGAGTTCCTGCTGATCAAGCACCAGGGTGAAATTTTCGTCGGCATCRCCTCGGACCACACGGACCGGGAGGTGGRGACCTACGGCATCACGGTGTCCAAGCAGATGTGCGACAAGCCATGCGCGCAGGTGCTCTGGCGTCTGGCGGACATCGGCAAGCACTGGGACCAGCTTGTCCTGCGTGCCTACGCGACCATCGGCGGCGAGCGGGTCCTGTACCAGCAGGGGCCGGTCACGGCGATGCGTTCGCCCCAGGACTTGCTCGACAGGTTTGCGGAGCAGGGCGGCAGTTTCGACGATGGCACCGCCATGCTGTGCGGCACGCTGGCCGCGATCGGTGGCATCCGGCCGGCGGATCGCTTCGAGATCGAACTGGAGGATCCGGTGCTGGCTCGCTCGCTGCACCATGCCTACGCCGTCGAGGCGCTGCCCGTCCACGGATAAGGCCGCCGGCCAGATCCGCATTCCCGATGCATGCCAGAGGCGAACAAACGATGCCCCACGAAGATTCCATATTAGAAACGCGCGGCCTGACCAAGTCGTTCCGCGGCTTCACCGCTGTGAGCGACGTCAACCTGCGGGTGAACCGCGGGTCCATCCATGCCTTGATCGRCCCCAACGGCGCCGGCAAGACCACGTGCTTCAACCTGCTCACCAAGTTCCTAGAGCCGACGACCGGCACGATCCTGTTCAACGGCATCGACATCACGCGCGAGAAACCGGCGCAGATC
>NZ_JBFTLX010000206.1:0-12847 GCF_056396665.1 Cupriavidus sp. 05T313
CCACGCTGCTGCTGTTGCCGTTGCCTTCGAAAACAAAACATATACCGCCGACAGGAGACACCATTCATGTCTACCACCTATGTGCAAACCGCACGAGAAGCGCCGCTTGCCGATCAGCGCTCGCTGAACGCGCTGCTGTTCAGGAAGCTGATGCCGCTGCTGGTGCTGGCTTATGTGATCAGCTTCCTCGATCGCACCAATATCGCGCTGGCGAAGAGCCACATCGCGGTCGACCTGGGTATCTCCGCGGCGGCTTACGGCCTGGGCGCGGGCTTGTTCTTTCTCAGCTACGCGCTGCTGGAAGTGCCCAGCAACCTGATCATGCACAAGGTAGGGGCGCGCTTCTGGATCACGCGCATCATGATCACCTGGGGATTGCTGTCCACCGGCATGGCCTTTGTCAGCGGCGAGACCTCGTTCTACGTGATGCGCCTGCTGCTCGGCGCGGCGGAAGCGGGCCTGTTCCCCGGCGTGATGCTCTACCTGACATACTGGTTCGGCCGCAAGGAGCGGGCGCGCGCGACCGGGTACTTCCTGCTGGGCGTATGCATTGCCAACATCCTCAGCGGACCGCTTGGCGGCGCGCTGCTGCAAATGGACGGCGTGCTGGGCTGGCGCGGCTGGCAGTGGATGTTCGTCCTGGAAGGCCTGCCGGCGGTGGCGTTTGCATTTGTCGTGTGGAAGAAGCTGCCGGACGGCCCCGCCACCGCGACCTGGCTGTCGCCCGAAGAATCCCGCGAGGTGGAACGCCGCCTGGCGGCGGAGCAAGCCGAGGAAGCGGCCGCCGGGCACGTCGGGCATTCGTTCCGGGGCTGCCTGGCCGATCGCCAGATCTGGCTCGCGATCTTCGTGTACTTCTGCCACCAGATCAGCATCTACACCGTGATCTTCTTCCTGCCGGGCATCATCGGCACCTATGGCAAGCTGTCGCCGCTGCAAATCGGCCTGCTCAATTCCGTGCCGTGGATCGCGGCGGCCATCGGCGCGGCGGCGCTGCCGCGCTTCGCCAGCAACCCGCGGCGCTGCCGCCGCATGCTGATCGCGGGGCTTGCCGTCATGTCCGCCGGCCTGCTGCTCGCGGCGTATGCCGGGCCAGTGGTGGCCATGGTGGGCTTCAGCCTGACGGCATCGATGTTCTTCGTGGTGCAGTCGGTCATCTTCCTCTTTCCGTCGTCCCGTCTTGCCGGCGTGGCGCTGGCTGGCGGGCTGGCGCTGGTCAACACCTGCGGGCTGGTCGGCGGCTTTATCGGCCCGTCCGTGATGGGGGTGATCGAGCAGACCACGGGCAGCACGAAGAACGGCCTGCTGATCATCGCGGGGATGCTGGTGCTGGCTGCGATTGCCAGCACCCGGCTGCGCCAGGGCCAGGAAGGGAAGGCCGCCTGAAGCGTGTTGCATTGCGGGATGCGCGCGGCGTGACCGATAGTGCATCCGTTCCGGGTGGGGAGTGCGATCGCACGCGCACTCCCCGCAGGATTTCCTACACTGCAAGACGTTCGCATACTCTGCCAGCGGTCCCCTCGCTAGCCAGCAACCATGCCACGTCTTGTCTTTGCCGCCGCCATCCAGCGCCATGTCCCCAGCCCGGAACGCGAGGTCTGCGCGGCTACCGTGTGTGCCGCGCTGGAACGGGCTTTCAGTGAGCAGCCGGAACTGCGCGGCTATATCCTGGACGATCAGGGGCAGTTGCGCCGGCACCTGGCCGTGTTTGTCGATGGCTCCGCCATTCGCGACCGCCGCCGCCTGAGCGACCGCGTGGGCGAGAGCAGCCAGATCTTTGTGGTGCAGGCRCTGTCCGGCGGTTGACAGCGCAAGCTGCCGTTGGCAACAGGCTGACAACAGGCCGCTGACAACAGGGCGCCGAAGGCATGCCGCTGTAGACAGGAGTCCAGCATGAGCGATCAGCTTTTCGTTGGCACGCGCAAGGGCTTGTTCATATTGCGGCGCGACAGCGCCGGCGCATGGCGGCAGGACTCGGTGCATTTCCTGGGCGAGCCGGTCAGCATGGTACTGGCCGATCCGCGCGACGGCACCTTGTACGCGGCACTCAACCTTGGGCACTTTGGCGTCAAGCTGTGGCGGCGCAGGGCGCGCGGCACGGAGTGGGGCGTGTGCTCGGTGCCGGTTTATCCGCCTCAGCCGGAGCCGGATCGTCGCCACGAATCCGCCCCGGACGGCGTACCCGCCGCTGCGCAAACCGGAGATACGGCGCAGGCCGGCCCGCCGGCCCCGGTGCCGTGGTCCTTGCAGCAGATCTGGTCGATGGAAGCGGGCGGCACCGATGAACCCGGCGCGCTCTGGGTCGGCACCCTGCCGGGCGGGCTGTTCCGCTCCGGCGACGGCGGCGCGACCTGGGCGCTGAACCGTCCGCTCTGGGACCGCCCCGAACGCAGCGAGTGGTTCGGCGGTGRCTACGATGTGCCGGGGATCCATTCCATCTGCGTGGATCCGCGCGACAGCCGCCACGTCACGGTTGCCGTATCGTGCGGCGGTGTCTGGCAGACCCGGGACGGCGGCAAGAACTGGACCTGCACCGCCAGCGGCATGGTGGCCGACTACATGCCGCCGGAGCGGCGCGAGGACGGCAATATCCAGGACCCGCACCGCCTGGTGCAGTGCGCCGGCCATCCGAACGCCATGTGGGTGCAGCATCATGGCGGCATCTTCCGCTCCGGCGATGGCGGCGTGCACTGGCAACGCTTGCATGCCCAGCCGTCGAGCTTCGGTTTTGCCGTGGCGGCGCATCCGCGCCGGCCCAATACCGCGTGGTTCGTGCCGGCGGTGAAGGACGAATGCCGCGTGCCGGTAGACGGCAGGCTGGCTGTCACGCGCACGCGCGACGGCGGGGTCAGCTTCGAGGTATTCTCCGACGGACTGCCCGACGCGCCGGCCTACGACCTGGTCTACCGGCACGGCCTGGCGGTGGACCATAGCGGCGACCGCCTCGCCATGGGCTCCACCACCGGCGGCTTGTGGATCTCGGAGAGCGGCGGGGAACGCTGGAAGCTGTTCTCGGCGCATCTGCCGCCGATTTACTGCGTGCGCTTCTCCTGAGTCTTTCCAGCGCGCGCCGACGCTTTCGACTGCTGGACCGACCGCCAGACAAAGGATGCGAACGCATGGCTGAAGCAAGCGCGAAGACAACCGGAAAGGCCGCCAGGACGCCCGAAGCCGCCGGCGGCGCCATCGCCCGCATCGGCATCGGCGGCTGGAACTTCGCCCCATGGCGCGACAACTTCTATCCCGCCAGGCTGGCGCAAAGCCGGGAACTCGAATACGCCAGCCGCCAGCTCACCGCCATCGAAATCAACAGCACCTACCACGGCACCCAGAAGCGCAGCTCCTTCGCCAAATGGCGCGACGAGACGCCCGATGGCTTCGTGTTCGCGCTCAAGGCATCGCGCTTCGCCACCAACCGCCGGGTGCTGGCGGAATCCGCCGAGTCCATCGCGCGTTTTATCGATAGCGGCATTGCCGAGCTGGGCGGCAAGCTCGGCCCTGTCGTCTGGCAATTCGCACCCACCAAACAGTTCGACCCCGAAGACTTCGAAGCCTTCCTTGCGCTGCTGCCTGCCTCGGTCGAGGGCCGCGAACTGCGCCATGTGCTCGATGTGCGGCACGAGAGCTTCATGACGCCGGACTATCTCCAGCTTGCGCGCAAGTACAAGGCCGCCACCGTCTTCACCGATTCGGACAAGTTTCCGTCCTTCGCCGATCTCACCGCGGATTTTGTCTATGCGCGGCTGATGCGCAGCAGCGAGAAGCTGAAGACCGGCTATGCGCCCAAGGCGCTCGATGCGTGGGGCGAGCGGGTGCGGGCCTGGGCCTCTGGCGGCATCCCGGAAGACCTGCCGCGGGTGGACGGCAAGGCGGCGGCGAAGCGCAAGCGTGAGGTGTTCGTTTTCTTTATCAACGGCGCCAAGGAGCGCGCGCCGGCGGCGGCGCAGGCGCTGCTGGCGCGGCTGGGGTGGCAGGCGCCGCCATGGCAGGCCGATGCCAGGGGTGGATAGACGATGGAGGGGCGCAAGCCCGTTATAATCCGGCATGAACTCAAGCCCTACCCAATCCGCAGCGTCCGCCGCTGCCGGCGCCTCTTTCTCCAAACTGCCCCTCTCGCCCGCCACGCTGGCGACGCTGGAGCAGCTCGGCTACCAGACCATGACCCCGATCCAGGCCGCCAGCCTGCCGGTCGCGCTGGCCGGCCAGGACCTGATCGCGCAGGCCAAGACCGGCAGCGGCAAGACCGCCGCCTTCGCGCTGGCGCTGCTGAACCGGCTGGATACGCGCCGTTTCGACGTGCAGGCGCTGGTGCTGTGCCCCACGCGGGAGCTGGCCGAGCAGGTCACGCAGGAAATCCGCCGCCTGGCGCGCGCGGAAGAGAACGTCAAGATCCTGACGCTGTGCGGCGGCTCGCCGATGCGCCCCCAGGCCGACAGCCTGGCGCATGGCGCACATATTGCCGTGGGCACGCCCGGACGCATCATGGATCACCTGGAGCGCGGTACGCTGCACCTGGATGCGCTCAACACCCTGGTGCTGGACGAAGCCGACCGCATGCTCGACATGGGCTTCTTCGACGACATCGCCTATGTGGCGAGCCACTGCCCCAAGGAGCGCCAGACCCTGCTGTTCTCGGCAACCTATCCCGAAGGCATCGCCCGGCTCAGCCAGCAGTTCCTGCGCAAGCCGCGCGAGATCAAGCTGGAGGAGCAGCACGACGACAGCAAGATCCGCCAGCGCTTCTATGAGGTGGAAGACAGCGACCGCCTCAACGCCGTAAGCCTGTTGCTCAACCATTACCGCCCGGTCAGCACGCTGGCCTTCTGCAACACCAAGGCGCGTTGCCGCGACCTGGTCGACCTGCTGCGCGCGCAAGGCTTCGAAGCCCTGGCCCTGCACGGTGAGCTGGAACAGCGCGAGCGCGACCAGGTGCTGGTGCAGTTTGCCAACCGCAGCTGCTCCGTGCTGGTTGCCACCGACGTGGCCGCGCGCGGCCTCGACATCGCCCAGCTCGAAGCGGTGATCAACGTCGACGTCACGCCGGACCCCGAGGTCTACGTCCACCGCATCGGCCGCACCGGCCGCGCGGACGAGGACGGCTGGGCGCTCTCGCTGGCCAGCATGAACGAGATGGGCCGCGTGGGCAATATCGAACAGGCCATGGGCACCGAGATGGAATGGCAGCCGCTGTCCGAACTGGCCCCGGCCAGCAACGAGCGCCTGCTGCCGCCCATGGTCACGCTGCAGATCCTCGGCGGGCGCAAGGAGAAGATGCGCCCCGGCGATATCCTCGGCGCGCTCACCGGCGACGCGGGCTACGCCAAGCACCAGATCGGCAAGATCAACGTGATGGACATGTCCACCTACGTGGCGGTCGAGCGTTCGATCGGCCGCGAGGCGATGCGCAAGCTCAATGACGGGACGGTAAAGGGCAAGCGCGTGAAAGTGCGCATGCTGACGGAATAACGGTGGCGGCGACGCTGCGGTACCCGATGCGCGGATGTGGGGTGCGTACAGGCATGGCGCATGGCCATTGCCGCGCATCCCGATGAAAACGCCTAAGCGGCTGCAGCCGCTGGTCGAGGACGGCCTGGTCGACGAAGTGGTGCGCCAGCTGATGAGCGGCAAGGAAGCCACGGTCTACGTCGTGCGCTGCGGCGGCGAGATCCGTTGCGCCAAGGTCTACAAGGATGCCGCGCAGCGCAGTTTCCGGCAGGCCGCGACTTACCAGGAAGGGCGCAAGGTCAAGGGCAGCCGGCAGGCGCGCGCCATGGAAAAGGGCACGCGCTACGGGCGCAAGGTGGCCGAGGAAGCCTGGCACAACGCCGAGGTGGATGCCTTGTACCGCCTCGCCGCCGCGGGCGTGCGGGTGCCCAGGCCGCATCTGTGCTTCGAGGGCGTGCTGCTGATGGAACTGGTGGTGGATGCCGATGGCAATGCCGCGCCGCGCCTGAACGATGTGGCGCTGAGCCCGGAGCTGGCGCTGGAGTTCCACGCGGCGCTGATCGGGCAGGTGATCCTGATGCTGTGCGCCGGCGTGGTGCACGGCGACCTCTCCGAATTCAATATCCTGGTGGATGCCGAGGGGCCGGTCATCATCGACTTGCCGCAAGCGGTGGACGCCGCCGGCAACAACGATGCCAGCGTGATGCTGGAACGCGATGTGGACAACCTCGCGTTCTACTTCGGCCAGTTCGCGCCGGAACTCAACGATACGCAGTACGGCAAGGAGATCTGGGCGCTTTACCAGGCCGGCCTGCTGCATCCGGGCGTGAAGCTGACGGGGCGGGTCGAGGTGGATGACCGGCCGGTGGATGTGGAAGCCGTGCTGCAGGAAGTGGAAGACGTGCGCCTGGAAGAAGAGGCGCGCCAGCGGTACCTGCAGAGCGCGGAGTGACGGGGGGGTGATCGTGGCGCGGCGAGCCCGATGTTCGTCCGCCGCGCCTCCCCGGCCCATCGCATATCAGTGCACCGGCATCATCCGATCCGCACTACATACCCCTCTTTGGGCTCGCTCCCACTTGCCACCAGGCTGGCGATCCTCTCCTGCGCCGCGCCGAAGCCCTGCTCTTCGATCAGCGACAACCAGCCGTTGCCCGGCGCCTTCACGTGATCGATAAATGCGCGTTGCGCCGCATTGAAGCGCTGGTTCACGCCTTCGGGCCCCCAGTCGGCATTGCGCTTGCGGATTTGCACYGGCGCGAAATAGAACTCGGGCTTGGGTCCGGGCAGGCCGGTGTCGCGCAGGAAGTCCGTGTTCTGCGCCGAGCCGGCGAAGCAGTCGTACACCAGCGCGCTGCCGAAGTGGTGATGCACGCGCGCGCGCAGCGCTTCGTCGCCCGAGAAGTCCACATAGAGCGTGGGCTCGTCGTTGGCAAGCGTTTCCAGCGTGTCGTAGCTGACCACTTCCGCGTAGCAGCCCAGGCCCTCGACGAAGGGGCGGTTGCGCCCGGAGGTGATGGCCGCCAGCGAGATGCCGGGGAGGTCGCGCAGGCAGAAGGCGGTGCCGTAGGCCGTCTTGCTGGAGGCACTGGATACCACCAGCCGGGTCGCGCCGAAGAAGCGGTTGTCCTCAAGGAAGTCGGCCAGCATGAACGACGTGATGAACAGAGGCCGGTACAGCATCTGGTAGTTTTCCAGCTCCGGCGCGTAGGCGGCGTCGTTGACCACGCGGGTGTACTGGTTGTAGGCGGAGGTCAGCGGCCTGCGATGCTCGCTGCCATCGTAGAAGCCGCGCACGGTGACGCGCTCGGGCTGCATGCGGATATGGCTGGCGATAGGGAAATAGCCATAGAAGCGCTCGCCCGCCTCCACGCCGGGAACGCCGCTGGCGACCACGTCGGCGAAGCCCCACACCGGCATGTGTCCCCATTCCTCTTGCCCGGTGGGAAAGAACTGCCAGTAGTTCATGGCGTCGCCGAAGGCGGCGTAGGTGATGTTGTTGGTGGTGAGCGCGAAGCGGTCGATCTTCAGCAGGACTTCGCCGGGGGCGGCGTCGATGCGTTCCTGGCGCGCTTCCAGCCGGCTTTCGTTTAGGGCATGCTTGCGAGTCAGCAGGCGGATTACCCTGAGCGATTGTTCCGCATTGTCGCCTTGGCCCGTGTGTTCCATCTTGTCTCCTTAATTACCGTCGAGGTCGATGCCACCAATGTATCGCCGCAAGCCGGCCGCCGGGTTCGGAAACGCGGGTGCCGCGTCCGATGCGGCGCCAGCGCCGGCCAGGCCGCTGAAACGCCCGTCGCAGCGACGCGCACGCTTTACCGTGAACGCCATTTACGAGGCTTTTGTTCGGATATGGCGCGTGCGCGGCTGGGACGGCGTGACCACGCGCGCGGTGGCGCTGGAAGCCGGTTGCTCCGTGGGTACCCTGTACGAGTACTTCCCCAACAAGGAGGCACTGCTCTCCGGCTATGTGCGGCACACCATCGAGTCGATGCTGGCGCGCATCGACGCCGAGGCGGTGAACGCGGCCGGGCTGGACTGGGCCACGCGCATCCGGCGCCTGGTGCGGCTGACCTGTGGCGCGGACGATGCCGCGCTGGAGGGTTTCGAGCATGAGATGCTGATGCTGGAGGCGCGCATCGCCGAGACCAAGCATCATCGCCGCGTGTTCGACGAGTTGTGCGCGACCTGGCAGCAAACGCTGGCGGCATGCCCGGATCTGCCGCGCGCGCCGGATGCCGCCACCGTGCAGAGCCTGCTGCAAGCGGTCTGGGGTGCGCGCCGCTATCGGCTCTTGCTGCAGGCCGACGAGTCATCGCGGGCGGCGTGGGTGACGCAGATGGAGCGGCTTTGCCTGCTGGCGCTGGGAGATGCGCCGCCGCTTGGCGCCGATGTTACTGATCGCTCCTGAACCCCACCTTCTTGTGCGTGCCGTCGCAGAACGGCTTGTTGCCCGAGTGGCCGCAGCGGCATAGCCAGGCCTCGGTCATGCGGTTGACGGTTCTGCCGGTGCCGCTGATGACTTCGAGATTGCCCTTGATGCGCAGCGGTCCGTTGGGAATCGGGTGGATATCGAGCGGCCCGTCGCGTTGCGCCAGCGGCGCCGATTCCACGGTGGCGGGCTCGCCGCTGGCGGTGAAGCCCGCGCCGGCGTGGCTGGTGTCGCAGAAGGGCTTGTTGCGCGACGCGCCGCAGCGGCACAGCGTGAGGCGAAAGCCGGCGGGCTGGCCGTCAATGGCGATGGCGGCGCGCAGCGCCAGCGGGCCGTTCTCAAGCACGCGCGCCACGTTGACCAGGGGCGCGGCCTCGCCCGGGGAGTCGTCGCGGGTCTGGTAGCCGATCGCGCCTGACGGACAGTTGTGCGCGATCTCGGCGATTTCCTCGGCGGTGGCGTTGTCCGGATGGATCCACTGGCCCTCCACGCCGGGTACGAAGACGTCCGGGCGGTCCAGCGTACAGTGGCGCGAATGGATGCAACGGCTGTCATCGAAGAGGACGATGACGCGCTTTCCGGCAACGGACTCGGTGGCCATGGCTGGCCCTCCTGCGCAGTGCGCGCGCCATATAGCGCGCTCCCTCTCCTTTATAGCGCCTGCCGGCGGGTTTGCGCAGCGCTTTTCGGCAGCTTTGTCTTTTTACAAAGATTCGTGTGCGTCACCCTGTAAGGCGCGCGCGGGGGATGCTAATCTGAAAGCTACAGGCAGCGGCGCACGCGCAGGTGCCCTGTCAGGCGCTCCCGCTATTCCGCGCGGGTCTGGTTTGCAATCCTTTGGGATCGAACAAGGAGTGGGTATGAAAACTGCAAGGCAGGTTCTTGAGTCCAAACCAACCCAGGCTATCTACAGTATTCCTCCCGGCGCCACGGTTTATGCCGCGCTGCAGTTGATGGCGGAGAAAGGCATCGGCGYGCTGCTGGTGATCGAGCGCGGCGAGAGCCAGATCGTCGGCATCCTGAGCGAGCGGGACTATGCGCGCAAGGTGATCCTGATGCAGCGCACGTCGCGGGAGACGTTTGTGCGCGACATCATGACGTCGGCGGTGATTTATGTGCGGGGGGATCAGAGTACCGATGAGTGCATGGCGTTGATGACCCAGCATCGGTTGAGGCACTTGCCGGTGATGGATGGGGACAAGCTGATCGGGATGTTGTCGATCGGGGATCTGGTGAAGGATATTATTTCGGAGCAGAGGTTCATTATTGAGCAGCTGGAGCATTACATTACGGGGACCGCGCATCCGCAGGTTTAATTGGAGGCTGGYCGAGGGCAATGTCAAAGGCTTGACGTAAACGACAGTTTCACGCCCCCTGTGGGGGGCGGCTTACTTCTCGTCTTGCCAGGACAGTGAGGGAAATCCCTCGGCGCGGGCGTTCCCCTTGGCAGCCTGGATCTGCTGTCCAGGCGTGGCCAACCGGGAGCGTCAGCGAAGCGTTCAACAAAGGCGTATTCTTTGAATACGGTGCCGGATGCAACGCGCGGCCAGGCTGGCAAGATGGCCTTCAGGACGTTTTCAGTCACGGCACAAAATGTACCGCGGTGGCGACATGAAGCGTGTTCACGCACTGATTGTGACTTGCGCCATGTTGGTCGCCTGTGTATCGACGGGCATCGACGTGAAGCAGGAGCAATTGTCGGACTTCATGCTCGGTTTCTCCACCCTTGACGACGTGACGGCGCAGCTTGGGGCGCCTACATCCCAGGCGGCACTGAATAACGGATCAACGATACTGATCTATTCATTTGCGACCTCCCACACCCACCCTGAGAGCTTTATTCCGTTCATTGGTCCGCTCTTTGCCGGAGGGGAGATCAGATCGTCCACGGTCCTTTTCGAGTTCGACGAGAACGGTGTCCTCAGGAGTCAACGCAGGGCAACGTCGAGTGGTGTTTCAGGGTTGAGCGTATTGCCTCCCGGCATGCTGCAATAGGCGCTTGCCGTCATGGAATGGTCCGCGCAGGCTTCACTGCATCTGACAGCTGAAGCCCATCCAGCTGCTTAAAACTCCCGAATCAATGCCTCTGCCATCGGCCACGCGCCATATCCATCGGCCGGCGAGAGATGGCCAACTTCGCCGGCGTCGACGAAGCGGCTGCCCCAGGCCTGCGCGAGCTCGCGGATTCGCTCGAACTCACCGATAGGGTCGTTGCGGCTGCCGACTACGATGCTTGGAAACGGCAGGCGCTCGCGCGGCACCGGTGTCCAGCCATTCGTTGCCAGCGTCTGCGGATCGGAGTAACCGGCCGGCAGCGGCGTGTCGTAATCGGGGGGCGCGGCCAGCAGCGCCCCCTTGATTTCGCGCTTCGTTTGCTGTGCCCAGTGAACAGTGATCAGAACCCCGACGCTATGGGCAACCAGGATGATCGGGCCATCGATGCCGCTCACGACGCGATCGAGGTTGGCTACTCGCGCGCTGCACAGCCTCTTGTCCTGGTCGATCTGGGGCACGATGTGCGCCGCGCCTCCAATTTCCTGAATACGCTCAGCCAGCAGCGTTTGCCAGTGATCCGGCATGTGATCGCGAAGGCCAGGGACAATCACAACCGTGGGCAGCTTTCTGGAGGTCATGGATCCGGGTTCCTCGTTAAGTTTGGATGTCTTGCCGAAGCCGCCATCCAGAATCAAGCAGTGGCGAGCCGTCGAGCGTGGGGACGCGCCGGACGGCGCGCGCGACATCTTCAGAACGGACGATCGCCCTTGATGGTGGCGCGCTCCATCCTGCGCGGCGCCGGCCAGTAGTCGCTGACCGCGTAGTGCTGTGTCGCCACGTTGTCCCAGATAGCGACACTGTTCGGCTTCCAGCGAAAGCGCACCTGGTACTCCGGAATCGCCGCCTGGCTGAGCAGGTAGTTCAGCAGCAGGCTCGCGCCCGGGGTCTTGTCCTGCCCGACGCGCACATTCTCCGGTGTATGGTAGTTGATGAAGTGTGTCGCGAACGGCCCCACGTACAGGATCTTTTCTCCCGTCTCAGGGTGCGTCCTGACCACCGGGTGGTCCACCAGCGGGTTCTTCCGCACCAGTTCCTCCCGCTCCTCCGTCGTCATGATCGCGCCAAACGAATGCTCGATCCCGTGCTTGGCACGCAGGCCCGCAATCTTCTGCTTGATCTCTTCCGGCAAGTTCTTGTACGCGTCCACCATGTTCACCCAAATGGTGTCGCCACCCACCTCCGGACACGAAATGCAGCGCAGCACCGCGCCCTTGGGCGGGCTCGCCCGCCACGACGCATCGGTGTGGTAGGTGTTCTCGAAGTGGTCCCGCTTGTCACTCTTGTAGATCTCGATCAGGCCAGGGTATCCCGGCACCGTATTGTTGACAGGGTGGTCTTCCAGGTCACCGAAGCGCCTGGCGAACGCAACATGGTCGGCGCGTGTAATGTCCTGGTCCCGGAAGAACAGCACCCGGTGCTTCAACAGTAGTGCCTTGATCTCGGCGAACAGCGAATCGTCCCGCGCCACATCGGCGAGACTCACACCCGACAGTTCGGCACCAATCGAGCAGGTGAGCGGATTGATATGCATGGCGAATTTTCCTTTGGCGTATGAGTTTGACAGGCCCGCCAGCGGGCAGCGGATAGCTTGGATTTGATTGTCGGCACTAGCCGCCTCACGCGCTTGACCCATCGCGCCACAATTTGGCGAGTCGCGCCAATGCCCTTTCAGGGGCCAATTCGAGCCAATTCGCGCGGGTGGGGATTCGTGGCCTGGCGATCAGTGGCAACTGGCCAGTTTCACCAGTTAATCGGCAATGAGCACGATCTTGCCCATGTGCTGGCCGCTCGCGATGTACGCGTAGGCGTCGGCGATCGAATCCATCGGGAAGGTTCGGTCGATCGGGAGGCGGAGCTTGCCTTTGCGGAAAAACGGCAACAGGTCGCGTGCGCATGCCTGGATGCAATCGAGACGTTCCTGCTCGGTGCGCGTGCGGAACGTCGCACCGATCAGCTTCAGGCGATTCAGCCACAGCAGGTTGATATCGACCTGTGCAGTGCTAGCCCCACCCAGTCTCGCGAGATTGACCAGGCGCCCCTTTACCGCGAGGCTCTTGATGTGGTCCTCGAATACCGTGCCGCCGATGGTATCGATGATGACGTCCACGCCACGCTTGCCGGTGGCCGCCATGATGGTTTCCACTTGCGAATCACGGGATGCATTGATGCCAGCGTCCACCCCGAAGCCCGCCAGGCGGTCCAGCTTTGCCGCCGACCGCGACGAGGCGATCACAGGGCTGGCACCCAGTGCGGCCGCAATCATGATGGCGGCCATGCCCACACCGCCGGAGGCGCCATTGATAAACACCGATTGGCCTGCTTTCAGTTCGCCGTTGGTGATCAGCGCGTCATGGGCGGTGATGAACACATTGGGAAAGGCGGCCGCATCGATCCACGAGACATCCTCCGGGACCGGCA
>NZ_JBFTLX010000207.1:0-14376 GCF_056396665.1 Cupriavidus sp. 05T313
CCTCGGTGGCTTTGCGGCCACTTACCTGCTGGGCTGGCTGAAGGACACCTTCCATAGCCCAAGCGCGGGCCTGATCCTGTTTGCGGGCTGCCTGCTGGCGAGCTGCTTCCTGGTGCTGGCGATGCCGGCCAAGGTGGTCAACCGGTAAAGCCTGTACGGCGAACGCTTCGCCGAGAACGGCGGACGGCACCTGTGGGTGCCGTCCGCCGTTTTTGCATGAATCCGCAGCAAACCCCGCGCAGACATTGAGCCCCACGCCGCTTATCCGTACCATGCTGCCCATGCAAAGCAGGAAATTCGTATGACTCTCAAGACTCTGGACGGCGCGCTGGCCTTGCTGACCTACTTCACCGTGCGCCAGCCCACCTGGGGCGTGCGCGAGCTGGCCAAGCACAGCGGGGTCCATCACGCGGTGGTGCATCGGGTGCTCGCCACCTTCGCCGCCAATGGCTTCCTGGTGCAGGACGCGGTCAGCGGCAAGTATTCGCTGGGGCTGCGGCTGTTCGAACTGGGCCAGGTGGTACGCAAGACCTTCTCGCCGGCGGAAGTGGTACAGCCGGTGCTGGAAAAGCTCGCCGAGCAAAGCGGCGAGACGGTGTTCCTGTCGTGGCTCGATGGTCACGAGGGGTTGTGCGTGGGCATGGTCCAGAGCCAGCACCAGTTGCGGTTCTCGATCGAGCTGGGCCAGCGCTTTCCCTTGCACGCCGGTGCGCACGCCAAGGTGATCCTGGCCTTCCAGGACGATGCCTTTCGCGCCCGCGTGCTGGAGAATGCCCGCGACCAGGCGCAGCCCGCGCTGGCCGCGCCCGATCCCGCCGTCATCGAGCCGCAGCTGGCCGAGATCCGCACGCAAGGCTGGGCGCATACGCGCGGCGAGGCCGCCGCCAGCGTGGCTGGGCTGGCCCTGCCGTTATGGTCGCGCGACCACACCGAGGTGGTCGGCTCGCTGGCGATTGCCGGCCCGCAGCAACGCCTGAACGAGGAATCGGTGCCGCGCATGCTGGATGCGCTGCGCGAAGCGAGCCGCCGGCTGGAAGAGGTGGTGGGCTTCGGACGCTGAGCGAGCCTAGTGTAGCCATAGGGCGTGCGCCACCGCATCGCCCTGCGCCCCGCCGCCGAAGACGCGCTGGCCAATGGCGAAGCCCAGCTCGCGGTAGCTCTCCCACTGCGCCTCGTCGAAGAACTGGTCGCTGGTCGGCTCCTGCGGGAACCCGGGATGGCCGGCGCCATACTGCTGCACATCGGCCGGCGCCGAGCCAATCATGCAGGGCTTGAGCAAGACGATGCGCGATACCGGCCGGCGCGTGGCAGCCGGGTCGGCGGCACGAAAGACGTTCAGCAGGATCGCGCATTTCTCGCTCGACGCCTGTCGCGCCGACGGCAGGAAATCCGCCGGCGTGCCGAACGCGTTGCCGAGCACATCGTCACCGGCGGCCGCGGTATCMACCACTATCTCCAGCTCCATGTCGATGCGCGCCAGCCGGATCAGGTTGGCAAGATCGCCAAACTGGTATTGGGGATCCGCCCCGCAATCGCACAGCACGATCAGCGTCACGCCGCGCTCGGGACGCAGCAGCTCATACACGGCCGTGTTCTCGAAATGGCCGCCGTCCGACAGATACTGCCAGCCGCGCCGCGTGCCATGAAAGCGCGCGCTCAGCTCGCAGGCCAGGTAGTACTGGGTGCGGAACAGCGTGATAAAGCCGCCCAGCCAGGGCAACCCGGCACGGTCCGCCTGCACGCAGTCGCGGTCGGCGCCGCCGGCGCGCGGCGCGCTGCCGGCATCCAGCGGATACGACGGCCACCAGGTGCCCAGGCGGAGGTTGGCCAGCCCCAGCAACAGCGACGTGCCCAGCGTGGTGGAACGGCCCAGCCCGGTGGAGATCGCCGCGCCGGAGGTAGCGATCCAGTCGCCGAGCGTGCGCGACTGCGACAGCTCGCTGCCGCCCGCCTTGTGCGTCTCCGGGTAATACAACTGCCCGTCCACGGTGAAGCGCACGAAGGAATCGGCGGGCACGGCGCGCGTGGCCGTGGGCGGCAACATGAAAGGCCCGGGCGCGATGCACAGCGGCTTGCCCTTGCGGTCGCGCTGCACCAGTTGCTCGGCGGGATCCACGGTGAGGTTGAGCGTGACGTTGATCAGGTGCAGCGGCGCCAGCATGGCGGGATCGTAGTAGGTGTTCAGGCTGAGCGCATCGCCGGCCTCGGGCTCGGCCACGCTGAGCCTGGCACGCTGGCTGGCGTGCTGCTGCGCCGGTGCCGCCCCGCTGCCGGGCGCGAAGCGCTGGCCGTTGGAGCCGCCGAGGTAGGCGCGGGTCAGGCGGGYCGAATAAAACTGCTGCAGCGTGGACAGGTTCAGGAAGCCGGCGAAGCGCCCGGAAATCAGCGTGAGCCCGAGCGCCAGCGCGCTCAGCACGGACAGCACCGGCGCGGTGTAGCCCGTGCCGAACACCAGCCAGTCGACCGGCTCGCGCCCATTCCACCTCACCCACAACACCAGCCACGACCACATGACGAAAACCAGCATCGCCACCACGGCGGCGGCGATGCCGGCCAACAGCGACACCGGCAGCCGCGACAGCCACGTCCCCCCCTTGCCATCGCTGCCCTTGCCATCGAGCAGGCCCGCGCCATAGCGGATCAGCCAGACCAGGCCACCCAGCATCCCCGCCGGACCGAGCGCGCCCCAGGGGTGGCCCGTGGCCTGCGTGTAGAGGTAGAAGGTACGCGCCACGGTATCCGCCACGCCCAGCGCCGCGAGCCACAGCGCCACGCCGACGGCACGGCTCAGCACGCGCGTGGCACGCACGCGGTAGGCCTGCACGGTGGCAGGCTGGCTCCGGCACAGGACAAAGCAGCATGCCACGCCCAGCAAGGTCAGCACCGCGATGGCCAGCAGCAGGCAAGACACTACCAGCCCCGGCCCGAGGTTGTGCAGCCAGGCGGCCAGCCCCAGCATGACAACGCCAGCCAGCGCGGCAAGGCGCGTGGCGAGGCTATCGAAGCGCAACGCCGGCCGCCCGTCGCCGGCGCGCGGGTAGACCAGCCAGTAAGCCAGGCCGGGCGGCACCGCGAACAGCAGCAGCGCGGCCAGCGGCAGCCATAGCAACTCGCTCCACCAGATCGCCAGGCCGCCCTCGTTGAACACCTGCCGCGCGTCGTGCAGCAGATCCATCTCATGCCGCCCCAGGTCGAGCCAGGTCCCCACCGCGAGATGGCGGGAAAGGGCCAGCAATGCCAGCAGCAACAGCAGCGCGCTGCCGATCACGTATTGCATGGCAAACCAGTTGCGCACCATCAGCGACGCCGCGTAGAGCGAATCGCCGGCGCCGGTGGGCGTCAGGTAGCGCCCGTTCTCGCGCAACCACGCCACGGCGGCGCGGCCGGGGTCGGCGGCGTAGGACACCGAGGAGCGGATGCGCCCCGGCGGCTCCTGCCGCAGCGTGCGGTAGGCAAGCGCGGCGGCCTCGGGCGGCGTCGTTCCCGGTTTCAGGCGGCCGGGCACGAACAGGCTGCAGAAGAAGGCGCCGAGGTAGCCGCCGCCGCTGACGGTGGAGAGGTAATCGAACTGGCCAAGCAGTGCGGTGGTGGCTGGCGGGGGCGCGGTGAGAGCAGGCGCGGGGCCATCGCCTTCCTGCACGGCGTCCTGCATGACATCCGGCATGGCCGCCGCCGTAGCGGCCTGCCCGCCGTCGCGCTTCACGTCATGCAGTGTCGCGCCGGGCGCGCCGGCCACCGGCGGCGGCGGCGCCTTGGCCAGCGCCTGCATCACGCCCAGGCAGAAGGTGGCGCTGCGAATCCCGCCGCCGGAGAGCGCCACGGCCCAGTTGCCGTCGCCATCGCGGATGCGCCTGGCAATGCCGAGTTGCCGGCGCCGGCGCGCGATGCGGGCCAACTCGTCTCCGGAAGCCTGGTCTTCGACTGGCATGCCGATCCTCCCTTGCAGATCCCCGCCCAAGTATAGGCGGCGCCACGGCGTGGAGAAGGCCGCACGCCATGTGCCCGGGAGCCTGCCCGCCCGGTGTTTACCCTGATTGTTCAGCCTCGCATCGAGGCCTAGCATTTTACACATACAGAGACACTGTCTCTTATATAGAGACACAAAAACCGCAACACCGACTGCTTCCATGCTCAAGACCCTGAACGGTGCCCTCGGCCTGATGACGCACTTCACCGTGCGCCAGCCAAGCTGGGGCGTGCGCGAACTCGCCAAGCACGCCGGGCTGCATCACGCCGTGGTGCATCGCGTGCTCGCCACCTTCGCCGCCAATGGCTTCCTGGTGCAGGACGCCGCCGGACGCTATGGCCTGGGCCTGCGCTGGCTGGAACTGGGCCAGGCAACCCGCAACACCTTCTCGCCCAGCGAAGTGGTGCAACCCGTGCTGGAAGCCCTGGCCGCGCAGAGCGGCGAGACCGTCTTCCTGTCGTGGCGCGATGGCTTCGAGGGGCTGTGCACGGATATCGCCCAGAGCCAGCACCAGTTGCGCTTTTCCATCGAAGTGGGCCAGCGCTTCCCGCTGTTCGCCGGTGCCCATGCCAAGGCCATTCTGGCCTACCAGGACGAGGGTTTCCGCGGCGAGGTGTACCGCGCGGGCGGCTTGAAAGACGAGGCAGTGGACGCACTGGAAGCGCAACTGGCGCGCATCCGCCTGGACGGCTGGGCGCATACCCGCGAGGAAGCCGCCGCCACGGTGGCCGGGCTGGCCGTACCGCTGTGGTCGCGCGACAGGCGCGCGGTGGTCGGCTCGCTCGGCATCGCCGGGCCGCTGCAAAGACTGGACATACAGGCCGTACCCCGCCTGCTGGACGCAATGCGCCGGGCCAAGGGGCCAATCGAGGAGGTTGCCGGTTTCATCCGCTAAATAAAACGTGCGGAGAACACTGGCAGGACAGATGATGAAAGGTAGAACCATGGAAGCCCCGGCAGCAATGAACCCACCCCTGGCGGCAACAGCCGCCACCCGCTCGCGCATCACCGAACCCTTCCTGCTGCTGGTCACGGTAGGGCTGTCGGTGTTCGGCGCGATGATCGGCATGCAGCTGATCGTCTCGCTTGGGATCTCGGCCAATACGTCGATCATCGGCGCGCTGATCGCCATCGTGTTCTCGCGCATCCCGCTGGAAATCACGCGGCGCTTCCGTGTGCTGGAGCGCCAGAACCTGGTGCAGACAGCGATTTCCTCGGCCACCTTCGGCGCGGCCAATTCGCTGATGATCCCGCTTGGCGTGCCCTACGCCATGGGCATGCCGGAGCTGGCCACGCCGATGCTGATTGGCGCGGTGATCGCCATGTTCGTCGATGGCGCCATGCTGTATTTCCTGTTCGGCAGCAAGATCTTCCCGGCCACGGGCACCTGGCCGGCGGGCATTGCCACGGCGGAGGCGATCTGGGCGGGCGACCGCGGCGGACGCAAGGCGGCCTTCCTGGGCCTGGGCATCGCGGTGGGCRTGGGCGGCGCGTGGTTCGGCATTCCGATGTCGGCCTTTGGTGCGGCCTTTCTCGGCAACCTCGCCGCGCTGACCATGTTCGGCCTGGGGCTGCTGACGCGCGGCTACTCGGTGCCGCTGCTCGGCATCGACATCGCCAAGGCTTATATCCCGCATGGCCTGATGATCGGCGCCGGGCTGGTAGCGCTGTTCCAGGTCGCGCGTGAAATCCACAAGTCGCGCAACGCCCTGGCTGCCGACGAGCGCACCATCGAGGTCCCGGCGTCGCGCGCCAGCCGCATCCTGTCGGGCGGCTTCCTGGTCTACCTGGCTATCGCGCTGCTGATCTCGGTGCTGGCCGGCCATGTTTCCGACATGTCGCTGGGCATGCTGGTCGTGTTCGTGCTGTACGCGGCGTTCGCCGCCTATGTGCACGAGCTGATCGTCGGCATCGCCGCAATGCATTCGGGCTGGTTCCCGGCCTTCGCGGTGGCGCTGATCACGCTGACCATCGGCATCCTGATCGGCTTCCCGCCGACCGCGCTGGCGGTCCTGGTGGGCTTCTCCGCCGCCACCGGCCCAGCCTTCGCCGACATGGGCTACGACCTGAAGACCGGCTACCTGCTGCGTGGCGAAGGCCGCGACATGGAGGCGGAACTCGCCGGGCGCAAGCAGCAGTTCTTCGCCRCCATGATCGGCTTCGCCGTCGCCGCGGTGGTGGTGATCGTGTTCCACGGGACCTTCTTTTCACAGAACATGCTGCCGCCGGTGGACCGCGTCTACGCCGCGTCGATCAAGGCCGGCTCCTCCGCCGAGATCGCACGCAACCTGGTGATCTGGGCCATTCCCGGCGCGCTGCTGCAGTTGCTGGGCGGCTCCAGGCGCCAGCTCGGCATCCTGCTTTCCACCGGCATGCTGATCGCCTCGCCGCTGGCCGGCTGGGCGGTACTCGCCGGCCTGCTGATCCGCTTCGTGCTGCTGCGCCTGCGGGGCGAGCGCGATATCGCGGCGATGAGCGCCTTCGCCGGCGGCGTGATCGCGGGCGATGCGTTGTTCAGCTTCTTCGGCTCCGTGACCAAGCTGCGCAAGTAAGCGCTGCCAACGCAAGAAGCCCCCTTTTTCCTGCACGACCCCGAGACGTTTCATGGATATCCAAGCAATCCGCGCCGACACCCCGTTGACGGCCTCCACCATCTACCTCGATACCGCGGCGGCCTCGCTGCCGCCGGACGCCGTGCTCGACGAGGTGCGCGCCTATCTGCTCGATACCGGCCACGTGGGCATCTACCTGCCGGCCTTCCGCAAGGCCACCTACGCCCGCGTGGAAGCGGTGCGCGCGCAACTGGCCGGCCTGCTCAACGCCGGGGCCGACGAGATCGCCTTTACCAAGAACGCCACCGAGAGCATCTCCATCGTGGCGCGCGGCATCGCGTGGCAAGCGGGCGACGAAGTGCTGGTGGCCGACACGGAAATGCTCAGTAACCTGCTGCCGTGGAAGCGCCTGGAGCAGACCCACGGCATCGTGGTGAAGATGGTGGCAGCCGATGCACAGGGGCTGCTGTCTCCCGGCAGCTTTGCCGCCGCCGTGACGCCACGCACTCGGCTGCTGACCTTCTCGCACCTGCCCAACTCCACCGGCGCGGTGCAGCCCGCCGCCGCCATCTGCGCAGTGGCGCGCACGCACGGCGTGCTGTCCCTGGTCAACGCCGCGCAAAGCGTGGGCATCCTGCGCTCCGATGTGCAAGCGCTGGATTGCGACTTTCTGGCCAGTTGCGGGCGCAAGGCGCTGCGCGCCACCGAGGGCTCGGGGTTCCTCTATGTACGCCGCGCGCTGATCGAGTCGATCGAGCCTGCGCTCGTTGGCTGGTGGAACGGCAGCTATGACCGCGCCACCGGCGCGTTGTCGCTGGTGCCGGGCGCACGCCGCTTTGAAGCCGGCTGCCCCATCGTGCCCGCCATCCTCGGCCTCGGCAGCGCCATCGGCTATGCGCAACGCATCGGCGTCGACGCCATCGAAGCGCGCGTGCGCAACCTCACCGCGTACGCCGTGCAGAAGCTCTCCGCCATCCCCGGCTTCGAACTCTATGGCCCGGTCAACGCCGCCGACCGCATCGGCATCGTGCCCTTCAACGTGCGCGGCGTGGACCCGGCCCGCATCGTGGCCGCGCTGGAACAGCAGCAATGCATCATCGAAGCGGGCAACTTCATGGCCGATGCCATCCTGGCACGCTACGGCGTCTCCACCATGGCGCGGGTCTCTCTGCACTACTTCAATACGCATGAGGAAATCGACCGCGTGGCCGAGCTGATCGCCGCCGCCGTCGCCTGAGCCTTCCTTCACGACTGAACAACCGGAACCTGACATGAATCAACGCATCCTGCTGATGAGCAGCTCACGCAAGGACAACCTCGGCTACCTGGAACATGCCGACGCGCAGATCCACACCTTGTTGAAGCTCGAGCCACGCAAGGTCCTGTTCGTCCCCTTCGCCGGCGTGAGCTTCAGCTTCGACACATATGAAGGCATGGTCAAACCGGTGTTCGAGCGCCTGGGCTACGCGCTCGAGTCCATCCATCACAGCGCCGACGCACGCCGCGCGGTGGAACAGGCCGAAGCCATCGCGGTGGGCGGCGGCAATACCTTCGCCCTGCTCAAGCGCATGTACGACGCCGACATCGTCGAGGCGATCCGCGCCAAGGTGCGGGCCGGCACGCCCTACGTCGGCTGGAGCGCCGGCAGCAACGTGGCTTGCCCGACCATCCGCACCACCAACGACATGCCCATCGTGCAGCCGCCCTCGCTGCGCGCGCTGCGCCTGGTGCCATTCCAGGTCAACCCGCACTTCATCAGCGGCAAACCCGCCGGCCACAATGGCGAAAGCCGCGAAGAGCGCCTCGCCGAGTTCCTGCACATCAACGCGCCAGAGCAAGTCTTCGCGCTGCCGGAAGGTTCGGCCCTGTTCTCCGATGGCAGCAACGGCAAGGTGCTGGGCGAGCGCCATGCGCTGCACTTCACGGCCGAGGGCCAGGTAGAGACGCTGCGCGAAGGCGAGACCTTCCCGCTGTCGCGCATCACCGGACCGGCCGGCATGGACGGCTGGCAAGACTTCCGGACCTGACCTCCCGCGCCGCGCGGCGCGAAACCCCACACGCAATAGCACCGGACGCAGGGCGACAGACCCCTGCGCGGGCCCCCTTTTACCCTTGGAGGAGAAGAACAACATGACAAGCAAGCACTGGCTGGGTGCGCTCGCCCTGAGCCTGCCCGCCGCCGCGATGGCGCAGGACGGGCTGACGCTGTACGGCGTCATCGACACCGCGCTCACCTACCAGACACACTCGGACCCCAGCGGCAACGCGCAGACCGGGCTGCAACAGGGCGGCGAAGGCTTCCTGTCCGGCAGCCGCTTCGGCTTCAAGGGCAATGAAGACCTGGGTGGCGACCTGTCGGCGGGCTTCGTACTGGAAAACGGCTTTCTCGCCGACACCGGCAAATTCGACCAGCAGGGCCAGCTGTTCGGCCGCCAGGCCTATGTGCGGATCGGCAGCAAGCGCTACGGCGAACTGGCACTGGGCCGGCAATACACCACGGCCAACACCATGCTGTACTACGTTGACCCGCTTGGCGTTGGCGCCGCGCCGTCCAATGCGTGGATGGTCTACCTGACCGGCCAGCGCTACGACAACGCGATCAGCTACACCGGCAACTACGGCCCGGTGTCGGTAATTGCGGAGTACGCGCTGGGCGAGACCGCCGGCAAGGGCTCGGCGATGTCGTCCATCTCGCTCGGCGTGAAGTACGCATCGGGGCCGATCGTGGCCGTCGGCGATTTCCAGCAGACCCGCGACAACATGAGCCGCGCCGCGCGCATCTACCTGGCGGGGCTGAAAGCCTCGGCGGGCCGCGCCAGCCTGTTCGCCAACTACATCCACAGCGACCGCGACGCCGGCTTCGACTCCTCCAAGGGCGGCACCGACACCGCCACCATCACCAGCATGTCGACCGCCGCCACGGCCACCAACCGCGCGGCCTTCAACTCGGTGTTCGGCGGCAGCCGCCACGATGATTTCTTCACCGTGGGCGCCAACTACGCGGTCACCCCCGCGGTCACCCTGACCGCCAGCGCGATGCACGACCGCACCCGCGCCGACGCCTTCAGCGGCAGCCGCACCACCGCCTACGGCGTGGCGGACTACGCCTTCAGTAAGCGCACCGATGTCTACCTGGCGCTGGCGTACGACTGGGTGCGCGGCGACTGGTCGGGGCTGTTTGGCAACGGCACGACCAACTGGACCGGCGGCAGCGGCAAGACGCTGGATGGACGGAACAACCAGACGACGGTGATGCTGGGGATGCGTCACTTGTTTTAAAGGCGCGGTGCGCGGGCGTCGCGCAGGTTCGGATGCGCACGGCGAAGCATGGCGAGCGCCCGCCCTCTCCCCCGGCTGGGGGTGAAACCACCTTTGCCTCCAAGCCCCTGAAGTTGACCTTGACCTTTAATTTTTGAATTTTGACGTTGAAGTTGAAGTTGAAGTTGGCTTCAACCAAACCCCATCAAGGAGAACCCCATGTCCCTGCAGCAAACCCTGGTCATCCACGAAGCCCTCGATAGCCCCGCCGCCAACGGCACGGTGATACGCGAACTGTTCGACGCCTACACCGCCACTGGCGTGACAGTGGAAGTCGCCACCGTCAACAACGCCCCCCCGGAAAGCACAGAGAACACCACCGACTTCATCACCATCGTCATCCCCGGCAAAAACGGCAAGCGTAACGGCGGCAAAGCACCTACGCTCGGCGTGATCGGCCGCAACGGCGCCATCGGCGCCCGCCCGGAACTGGTCGGCCTGGTATCCGACGCGGACGGACCGATCGGCAGCCTGGCGGTGGCGCTCAAGCTGGCGCAGATGAAGCACAAGGGCGACCACCTCGCCGGCGACGTCATCGTGACCACGCACCTGTCCACCAACGTGTCGATGCAGCCGCACGATCCGGTGCCCTTCATGGGCATGCCGGTGTYGTCCGACACCATGAACGATTACCAGGTGCTGCCGGAGATGGACGCCATCCTGTCGATCGATGCGTCCAAGGGCAACAGCATCATCAAGCAGCGCGGCTTTGCGATCTCGCCGACGGCCATGCAGGGCTATATCCTGCGCGTGAGCCCCGACCTGGTGGCAACGATGGAGTCCACCACCGGCTGCCCGGCGGTCACCTTCCCGATCTCGCAGCAGGACATCACGCCCTACCATAACGGCCTTTATCACTTCAACAGCATCATGCAGCCGCACGTGGCCACCGGCGCGCCGGTCGTTGGCGTAGCCTTGACGGCGCGGTCGGTGGTCTCTGGCAGCGCCACCAGCGCCAACCACGAGATCGACATTGCCGAGGCCGTACGCTTCTGCGTGGAAGTCGCCAAACGCTTCGGCAACGGCAAGTGCCAGTTCTTCAACGCGGTGGAATGGGACAAGATCCGCGCGATCTATCCCGACATGACAGTATTCCAGCGCGCCGGCACCGCGCGCTGAGACCCGGCGGGGCGGCGCTCCCATGTGCGGCAGGCAACACGCGGGCATTTTCAGCGGACGCGCTTCGGTGTATGGTTGCGCACCTGACGCAGTCCCCGCCCTAGCGGCTATTCTTGCAACATGCTCCGCCTGAACGACCCCGAAAGCCACGCGCTGTCCCGCTGCCTGTACGCCCTCGCCGCCTGTGCGGCGCTGGCCGCGCTGCCCGGCTGCGAGCGCAATGAACCGGCGCCGGCCGCCCCCGCGGCGGCAACTGCCTCGGATGCGCAGGCCGCTCGCGCCGACGCCGCCGCCCAGCCGGACGACACGCCCGTCTTCGCCCCCGCGCCGCTGGCCCGCCCGCTGGTGGCCCTGCGCGGCCTGAGCAGCATGGCGGACGTCCAGGCCGCCTGGGGCAAGCCACCCGACATCACGCCCAACCAGGAAGAATGCGGTACGGCGCTCGATGAAGAGCAGCTGATGGACTACCGCTATCCGGATGCGCTGATCGAAGTGGGCCGCAGCGGCGACGCCGTGATCCGCGCACTGCATGGCATTCCGGCCGGGCTGACGCTCAAGCTCGAAGGCCATGACATCACCGCGGCCTCCACGCTCTCGCAGATCAACGCGGCCCTGCGCAAGAACCCGCACTGGAAGATGGCCGAAGCGCCGGGCAAGGTGCGCAGCCCCGCCGACCGCGATGAGGATGACCCGCTCGAACAGCTCGCCTACACCACGCTCTACACGCTGGATGGCGACGGCGACCAGTACCGCCTGTACTTCCTCGGCGAGCGGCTGGTGGGCTACGCCTACTGGGTCGGCTGCTGACCCGTCGGCCAACTGGCCTGGCGGCGGACTAGCGCAAAGCGCCAGGACCGCCCGCGTGTGGCGTGAGCGCCGCCTCGGTGCTATCTTCGGCAGGGTCCGGTGTCACTTCGCCATGCAACCGCTTCCACTCGTCGAAGCCGCCGGCCAGCGCCCAGGTATTGGCGTAACCGGCGGACTTGAGCCGCTCTGCCAGGATTGCGGCCGACACCTCGTTCGGACACGCGCAGTAGATGACGATGTCGGTCGTGCGTGGATGGTCGGAGAGCAAGGCCAGCGGTGCGTTCAGGTCAATGGTCATGGCGCCGGGGATGCGTTCGTCCGCGTCGCTGCGCACATCCAGGACCAGCGGAAAGCGATCGCCGTGGCGACGCGCCTCCAGTTCGCTTACCGACATGCGGGGCACGAGGCGCGTGCGGCGCAGCAGGCGCACGCGGCGCCAGAACTTCCACGCCACGAAGGCCGCGAACCCAGCCACCAGCACCATCACGGCCACCGGGCCATACGTGCTGAACGTGCTCAGGATGACCTCGACGAAATCGGTGAACACCGCGCCCACCAGCAACGCACCGCCGGCCCACACCAGCGCGCCGAGCGCGTCATAAAACAGGAAGACGAGGAAAGGCGTGGACGTCATGCCGGCCATGGCCGTGGACAGCGCGCCGGCGCCAGGCAGCAGCTTGGCGAACACCAGCGAGCGCGGACCCACCCGCAGGTASAGCGACTGRGTCTGGCGGATACAACTGTCGGGAGAGATCGACACGCGGCAAATGGTGCGCAGCATGGGTTGCCCGAGGCGCTTGCCGGCGAAGTACCAGGCCGTGTCGGCAATCAGGCAGGCCAGGATGACCGCCGCCAGCACCGCGCCCAGCGCCGGGCCGCCCTCGCGCATGCCGAGCGCGCCGGCGACGAACAGCATGGGAACGGCCGGCACGGGCAGCCCGGCCTGCTCGGCCAGCACATTGAGAAACACCAGCATGACGCCGTGGCTCTCCAGCAAGGACTGCAACTCACCCACACCGATCTCCCGCGCTTGCGCGCCTGCGCTGTTTCCGGCGGTCCATGCCGGCCAGCTTTTCCGCACCGTCCAGGAAGGGATCGACCTTCCGTGCCGGGTCGGAGGAAACGCCAGTCCGGTCCAGGCCGGACAGCTTCCGCGCGCCGTCCGTGAACGGATCGGGCTTGCGCGTCCGGCTGGCGTCGGCGCCGGACGCGGCCGGGTCGAGCCGTGCGCCATCGCTGTACACATTGAAGCGCGAGGCATGGAAAACGTAACCATAGCGGTCCGCCGCCACGGGGCTGTCCTTCGGGCCGGTGGCTTGTGCGGGAGCCGCCATGGCGGCAAATCCGGCAAGAGCGGCCGACGTCATCAACAACTTGAGGCAATGGTTCTTCATGATGGTCTCCTTCTGGCGATCGGCGGATCGCCGCTGGCTTGCGGGGAGGCAGCGCATCGCGCCGCTCCGGCCGCACGTGAATCGCGCGGTTAGACCAGATACGCCGCGCAGCGCGGCGTGGATGCAAAGAAGAACGTAGCGGGCGCGGACGTCAGGCAAGCCGCGCGCCGGCGGCTTCAGCCATGCCGTCCATGCGCCGCATCACGCGGCCGCCAGCCGGTCGCCGCCGGTCATCGAAGGCGATGGCCACTACCTGGTCTATCCGGCGCACCGGCGCAACGACGAAGCGGTGCGCGCCGCGCATGGATCGCCCGGCGGCGAATCCTGCCGCGCCCTGATCTGGCTGGCGGGTGGCAACCGCCTGATGGCGCCATGCGTTCCGGCCTGTTGCCTGTCGCACCCGCGTGCGGGCATCATGGCGCCTACCTAACCCGGAGCCCCGCATGTCTGCCCCACCTGCCTCGCAAGACCAGTTGATCCAACGCTTTGGCTTGCAGCCGCATCCGGAAGGCGGCTACTACCGCGAGACCCACCGCGATGCGGCGCGCGTGGCACGCGAAGGCACAATCGGCGGCCCCGCCACCCATGCCGCTTCCACTGCGATCTACTACCTGCTGTGCGACAACGCTTACTCCGCCTGGCACCGCATCCGCTCCGACGAAGTGTGGCACTTCTACGCGGRCAGCCCGCTCGACGTACACGTGCTGGAGGACGGTGGCGGCCTTACCACGCACCGGCTGGGCAACGCGCTCGCGCAAGACGACGCGGTTTTCCAGGCCGTGGTCAAGGCGGGCTGCTGGTTCGCCGCCGAGCGCAGCGATCCGGCCGGATTCTCGCTGGTAGGCTGCACGGTGGCGCCGGGCTTCGAGTTCAGCGAGTTCGAGCTGGCCGACACCGACAGCCTGCTGGCAACGCACCCACGGCACGCCACGCTGATCGCGCGGCTAGCGCCGGCTGCGCGGCGCTAGGGCGCAGTGGCTTCACTGCCTTGGTTTGCCATTCCGGGATTCCGGATACGAAATACGTGTCAGCGCCACGAAAGGCGAAGCCAGAAGCTTGCGGCACAACGGCATAGCGAGCGCCAAACATTCGATATCCGATGGCCAAAACAACAGCGCAGCCGCCGAACAACGATTCGGTGTAGCCGTGTTTACCGCCCGAGGGGCGGCAAACACCGACCCGCGATGCGAAGCGAGCCGTCAAGGTGTACCAGGCCGTA
>NZ_JBFTLX010000208.1:0-12786 GCF_056396665.1 Cupriavidus sp. 05T313
ATCCGGGCTTTTTCTTTGGTTTCACGGGATTTAGCGTCCCACACGGTATCAGGGCATTTCTTTACAGCCCAAGCATTTTGGGGGTAATTTTCGGGGTAGCTTGTCACCCCCGAAATAGTTACCCCCAAATGCCACTCACCGACACCGCCATCAAGAACGCCAAGCCAGGCGAGAAGCCCGTCAAGCTGTATGACGCAGACGGCCTGCTGCTGTGGGTTGCCCCCAGCGGCGGCAAGTGGTGGCGACTCAAATACCGGCTTGGGGGTAAGGAAAAGATGCTTTCCCTTGGCACGTACCCCGAAGTGGGTTTGCGTGAAGCCCGCGAGCGCCGCGACGAGGCCCGCCGGCGGCTGGCCGATGGCATCGACCCCAGCGCCCACCGCAAAGCGGCCAAGAGCACCAAGGCGCTGCGAGAGGCCAACAGCTTCGAGCTGGTCGCCCGCGAGTGGCACGCAAAGTACGCGAGCACCTGGTCAGCTAGCCACGGCGTGCGCATCCTGCGCCGTCTGGAGGCCAATGCCTTCCCCTGGATTGGCGGCAGGCCCACGGCCGACCTCAAGCCAGCCGACGTACTGGAAGTGCTGCGGCGGGTGGAGCGCCGCGGCACTCTGGAAACCGCTCACCGCCTACGCGACAACATCGGCCAGGCCATGCGCTACGCAGTGGCCACCGGCCGTGCCGAGCGAGATATCACCGCCGACTTGCGCGGCGCCCTGCCACCGGTCCAGAAACAGCACTTCGCGGCGATCACCGAGCCCACCAAGGTGGGCGAGTTGCTGCGGGCCATCGACGGCTATACCGGCACCTTCCCCGTGACGTGTGCCCTCAAGCTCGCACCCCTACTGTTCCAGCGCCCCGGCGAACTGCGCCTGGCCGAGTGGCCGGAGTTCGACCTGGACGGCGCCACATGGGAAATTCCGGCTGGACGCATGAAGCGGACCAAGCAAGGCAAGGCCGAGGGATCGGCGCACATCGTGCCGCTGCCGAGTCAAGCGGTCGCCATCCTCCGCGAGTTGCACGCCTTGACTGGCACTGGCCGCTATGTGCTGCCTGGCGTTCGCTCGCCCAGCCGCCCCATGAGCGACAACACCATCAACGCCGGCCTCCGGCGCATGGGCTACGACAACGAAACCATGACAGGCCATGGTTTCCGGGCCATGGCGCGCACCATACTGGACGAAGTGCTAGCCTTCCCGCCCGCCATCATTGAGGCCCAGCTCGCGCACGCCGTCAAAGATCCGCTCGGCCGGGCGTACAACCGCACGGCACATTTGCCGCAGCGGCGTGACATGATGCAGCGTTGGGCCGACTACCTGGACGAGTTGAAGCGGGGCGCGCAGATCCTGCCGTTTGGCAACGGGCAGGCGGCCTAGGTGGACACCGCCAACGCCCGGCAAATCGGCCTATTGGGCGGCTGGGCCGACGAACAACGGCAACGGGTCTGCCCCTAGCCGCTCCGCTGATCGAGGCTGGATTTTTGACCCCCCCCTCCCTAAAAATCCGCGCCGCACAGAGACACGACTAGGCACACGGTCGTAGAAGCCGGAGCGGGAGTTTTTACCCCCCTGCAGCCGCGCCGGCGCACCAAGTAAAGACCCGGCCTTTGGCGCCCTACCGACCAGCACTCACGCTATGCGATAGTTCTGCCCACCTCCACCAATATTGGACTTAGCCATGAGCAGTGCACACGCGATAACGCAACACCTGATTGAGGAAGGCACAGCGGCCAAGGCGCATTTCCAGATCTGGTGGGCACTTCGCAATCTGGCGATACCCAAGTATCTGCGCACCATGAGCGAGCTGAGTTACGTTGATTTCTTCCACGCGTCTAATGCGGGGCATTACAAGCTGTTCTTCATCTCCCTATCAAAGATCTTTGATCGCGACGACCGTGTCGCAGGCATTAGCCAACTCAAGAAGGCACTGCGCGCTGAAGGACGCACACAATGTGCGCTTCGCATAGCGAGAGCCCTGAAACCGCTTGAACCTAAGATCAAGAGCGTCCTGGCGATTCGCAACAAGACTATTGCTCATAACGAGTATGCGATCCCGCGAAAGAAGGTCTATGACGTCAACGGGATCACCCCGAATGAACTGAGGGAGATCATCAACGTGGTCTGTGAAGTGATCAACGGCACCGCCAGGGAGTTGGGGATTACCAATACGATCTTCGACAGTGACCGTGGAGAGCGTGCAACCCTGGCCATGCTCGAAACGCTCCAGAAGGGCCACGCTAAAAGCTAGCACCATGTGATAGGGCTCGACTAACTAACTCACCCTAGGAGGCTTTCTATCTAGAAAACGTTCGGGGTGCGAATGACCCCCATGAGATCGGACCCCGGAAGGACCCGCGTGCACCTGACTGCACCCGGAGGGGTTCCCCACCTAGGGTGGGAGGTGCGGAGCACCCCTGCCATATGCCATTCATATTTTCTGACTGAATCGGCGACATCCCCACACAATTCAGTCGATCAACTTGGAAGTCGTTCTCAAAACTTGGTGACAGTGGTGACACCCTATGGACAAGTGCCGCCAGCCGCTCTAGATCAACGGTTTGCGCGTCACCAAAAACGGCTGGTGACGCGGGTACCGAACTGGTGACGCTGGTGACAAGTGGCACCAGGCCTGACAGTGAATCAACAGTTTCCGGGCGACAGCGAACACCAATAGGTCAAGCAAACCCGCTGCGACGATTATTCAGATATTTTCAACAAACCACCCTCTAGAGCCTCGCCACCGCCCCTTCAGCCTATTGGGGCTAGGCTCAATCGGTCCGTTCTGTCGCGCGAATAGAGCCTCCACCAGGCCGCCGCCGCCGCACCGCCAGGCGCTCACGCTGCAGCCCGTCACGGCCCGCCTGAGCGGGACGTGGGGCGTCACCACCTGGTCGACTTCGAGCGGCGAGCCTGCGGCCCGCTGCAGGCCCTGCCGACACACTACCGCCTGATCTATCGTGATGGTGGACGGCGCTGCCGCGCCGGGTGGCTGGCCACTGGCATTGGGATACGGGCACGTCGCCGGCACGCGTGCCTTGGAGCTAACCAGCAGCTCGCCGGACACCGCGCAAATAGAGCCTCCGCCAGGCCGCTACCGCCGCACCGCCAGGCGCTCACGCTGCAGGCCACCGCGACACGCAGGAGCGGACCGTAGGGCGTCACCACTTGGTTGGCATCGAGGGGCGAGCCTGCGGCCCGCTGCGGGTGTTACCAGGATCTACCGTGATGGTGGACTGCGCTGCCGCCGCGGGCTTTAAGGCCGTGACAGCGTCCAYCGCACGATCCATTTTCTAGGGATTTTTCAGAGGTTGCGTCCATACCTCTGTCGGATGGCTGGCCGTCGCTTACCGGGCCACGAGGGGTCACTCGCCCCCCCCGTATCTATCGAGGCTTGGGCGGCTGCCATCCAGTTACCGGCCCAACATGGACCGTGATGCCGTATGCGTACCCATCCTGATTGTACGGTGCCCCACGGTACAGGACGGCCTCGCATTTGCTGGCCAGCTCCCGATAAATCGCATTGTCTGTCGCGCAGCTATAGAGCAAGGCAACGCTAAACGTTCGATCATTGTCACTTGCAGTCACGAGCGTATATAGCGCTTTGTCGTCTGGCTCACCGACAATCACCTGCCATCCCGCATTTCGCAGCGGGCGAACCAAGTCATCGATACAATCCTCCGCCAGAATTGCCTTACGCAGTAACACGCCATTGTCGGTTGGCATCTCTGGCACGAGTCGACCATGCTCATGGTAAGTCTTTTGCTCAATGATTTTGAGTGTAGCTTGGGCCTGCCCTTGGAACAGGGCCTGCTGCCAGAGCAATTTGCTGTCCTCGTTCATTTCAGGGAAGAACAGCGAAACGCTGTTTGACTCGTCATGCCATGCTTCGATTACCCCCATCGTTGCCAAAGCCACGATCAACCGGGTGAAATTCGAGGACTGTTGCCAATCTGACGATACCCCGTGAGCAAACAGATGCCTATTGAGCCAAGTAGTCCCATCGTACTGGGCAGTATTTTGAAAGAAGGAAGTTTTCAGCCAGCGGCGAAACGACTCAAATGTGAAGACACGCTCGTCCAACGGGTAGAGGTACTCGAGAGTCAAATACTCTTGCGGAACCCATGTCCGGTAAAAATGCAGCCGGGCAGCACATTCGATGGCTCGATCAATCGCTTGATCAATTCTCTCTGCTATCGAAGGTTCGCCCCCACCTTGGCTAACGATTCGCGTCAGTGCTCCTTCCAAGGCCGGAATCAGGGCGGAGATGCTGGATGCGCGATAGCCGCTATAAAAGGCAAGATATGCCTCCCTTGCCAAGGGAACTACTTCCCGAAGACTACGCGCTGCAGGCATGATTTGCGCAATGCACACCGCCTGAAACGGAAGCGTGTATATGGTCGATGTATGGTAGTTGAAAAGCTGGAGTGCTCGCTCCTTAGAGCAATCCTCGACAGCCTTAAGCAGCTCCCGGGTTTGGCCCATGGATACCCAAAGAGGGGAAAACCACTCTAGCTTGTCCCAAAGCCCAGCGTCTCTATCCGCAAACTGGCGACGCAACTGCCAGTTTGCGTCCCCCTCTGGCGGAATTTTCGGGAAACCTGCCTCCTGCCCATTTACCGTCAGCACAATGCTCTTCGTGGTAACAAACGTCCCGATATCGCGTTCCTCCACCTGATCAACAGTTAGGCCCCGCTCGCTCGCCCACTTCTGAATCAATTCCGGGCTGAGACTATCTAACGATTGACACCTGCGAGCCCGATTCCACAGGCCTCTGAAATGGTCTTCCAATGTGGGATAGCTCATATGGATAGTTCAGCCTCATGGGAAAGATACTCGCTGCAGCCATCACGGGCCGCTTGAGCGGGGCATAGGGTGTCACCACCTGGTCGGCATCGAGGGGCGAGCCAGCGCCCCCCCGCAGGCGTTGCCGTTGCTTCACCGCCGGATCAATCGTGATGATGTACGGCGCTGCCACACCGGGTGCCAGCCTACTGGTGAAACTCCATCCTATTGACATCCGAAACTTGCGCCGCCACCGCGGGCCTTAAGGCCATGACAGCGTCCATCGCACGAATGCCGTGCTGCGCAGTTTCATTGGGTTGGCGGCACCTGTCAGCGAGAGAATCGGGCGCCGCTAGTAATTCGATTCGTGCAGTTCGTTGGTTCGCCCCGGGTGTAGGCTGACCGCCAGCGATGGTGTCACGCGCACGACCCCGGTAGTGTGCCAGAAGCGAGAGCGCTCGCCGCCGAAGCCCTCTTGATAGCTTCGCAAGCGGACCAACAGGAGAAGATCCGCGTCGCTCGCCGCCAAATATTCGCGAACGAAGGACGCGCGGCAGAGCAGTCGCGCCCCCTTCGTGCGGCGTTCTCGCCGGCGACTGGACTCCATCCACACCTCAGAGCGAACCAAGACCTCACCCGACGGGCTCACCCATGCGCGGCCGAACGTGTCGGTCGGCGTAAGCTGCCCAAAGTCGATGGCCGCCTGGCTCAGTCGCCGCCGCTGGGCGGCACCCGACACGCCCAACGAATCGGCCACATCCAGTCGCGCGTCGTCGTCCCAGACCACGACCCACGGCAAGTATGGCGCGTTCCGCCGCACCTCGGTCGCGTCGCCATCCTCATAAGGTTGCAGTCGCGGGAAGTATGCACGGAAGGGATCCGCCGCAGCGACGGACTCGGCCAAGGCGATACTCTCGCCGCGCGGCGCCAGGGCAGACACCACGTGGATGCCAACGCCCTCAGTGGAATTCCAGTCCCCATCTACGACCAACCAGTCGCTAACAGTCGGATCGATGCCAAGCAGCGCCTGCAACGTCGTCGGATCACTCGTCAGCTCAACTCCCTGCGGGCCCACGACGCGCAACGTGGTCCGCGTATCCACAGGTTGCCAGTCGGTGCCGTCTGCCAACCATAAGCCGTCCGCATGGGTGACAACCTGACGCCCCAGCCACTCGCCCCACGGATCGTTGTCGCCGTACGGCCCGAGCACGACAGGATATCGGGCGAGTAAATCGCCAGCGACGCCGTGCAAGGCATGCCAGCACAACTGCTCGCCGTACGTGTGATAGTCCGGGTTGATGCCACGGACGTAGTCGCGGCGGGACCGCGATCTGCCCTTTGCTTCGTGCATGTACGTGATGTCGGCATCATGACGACGCACCCAGACAGTCATGGCGTCCACCGTTTCCCAATGCGGACGCCTGAACAGGTTAGCCACGTGCGCGACGTCGTCCTTGTCGAAGTCGTAGTCCAGATGCAACTCCGGTTCGGGTTTGGCAACGCTTTCGGGCCGCGACCGCCGATACGAGCTGCCTGCATAGTCCTTCGACAGCTTGTTTGGATAAGGCGAGAAATTGACCGCTTCCAGCGCTTCCATCTTGGACTTCGGCAGCGTGATCTCTCCGCGTTGCGCGCACGCGACCAGCGCCCCTGCGGCGAAGTGCTTGCGAAGCACATGATGGTCCACTGGGTCAAAGGCGATCTTCTCCAGAAACGTGCGGTGCCGTGCGATCTGGGCGGGTGCCTCCAGGGCGATCCGGGCCATAGCTATCAAGAGCCAAAGCTGCGCGTGCAGGTAGAAGAACGGCAGTTCGGGCGCCTGAAAGCAGGGAGCATAACGTCGATCGAAGTGCGCGATGACGGCATCCAGYACGTCAGCACGGCCCAACCGGATCGCGGTGCGCAAGCTGTGGGCGGCCATCCACCGTCGCTCGCCCACCGGCGAACCCAGCACAAACCAGATCAGCCCAGCCGTCGTTTCGACAGGGTCGCCGCTTGGATACAGGTCTGCCTTCCAAGGACCATCTGCCGTGCTGGAGGCAAGTTTCGCCGGACCACTTTGGAGCAGACGCGTCAATGCTGCCCGGCCCACGCCCGGCATCGCCACCGCATTAAGTTCCGCCGCAAAGTTGAGCCACACAGACGCCGGCACTGGCGATTTCGGATGCGACAACTCCCGAATCAGGAGCATCAACAGCGTGCGGCGATCAATGTCGCAGACATCTTGGAACGCCTTGACATGGTACGTCGAAAGATAATCCGATGAGATGAACTCAAGGGCGTTCTCGCAAACGATGATTTCGGCGCAGTCCCGCAATGCCATACCTACTGCCACAGAGGCGCCGGACCACTGCTCCTTGCACTGCCGAAGCTCATGCTCCTTGTCGTACAGGTCGAGCAAGCCTTGGCGCGCGATGAGGTCGATGTACTGCGGCCAGTCTGGAAACGCCACCTTCGCCCGCAACACCTCAAGGACGTCACGCGCGAATCGCGTTCCGGTTCGCACTGCACCTGCCGCCTCGAGCGCTCGGGCCACTGAGACGTCATCGAGCGGGTTCAGATCGGCCGCAAGGGCCAGGACAGCCGCCCGGGCCGCCTCTTCTTCGGTCCGCCAGTCGACTGTACTTTGCTTGGGCTCGGAGGCACGCCAGTTGTTGAGCGTGTTGTAGTCGTCACGCGACACCTCGATCCTTTTGGCCGCAGCCGAAAGGTAACCGTATTCCCACGACGTTTCGCCCAACACCTCCTTAGCGAACCGCGCGAGGACCCGTGGGGTCTCAGCACTCAAGGATCCTGGGTTGTTTTGCAGATACTGGGCGACCAGTTCACGCACTAGGGGCCCGTGTTGCCCACTGACCTTGGTCTCGAGCGTGGCGACCAACTGCTCCGTGCCACAGACATAGAGCTCGGCAGGTTTGGAAAGCCTCAGCAAGGTCACGGCGAGGGCAGGATCGAGCTGGTCGTCTTGGACCAGGGCCCGCAGGTAGGGCAGCAAGGTGTAGTCGAGTGAAATTCGATCTCGGTCTTCCCACCGCGCTAGTTTTGCCAGCCCCTTCAGGCCAGACGCCTTGGCCATCGCGTTGCCATACATTCCCCAGTGGAACTTCTGCTCCTCGCCAAGATTAAGTTCGCAGATGTTGGACAAGGTATGACTATCTCGATCGTCAATGTGGCGGCCTTGCAGCGTGCTGGCGAGGTGCATCAATCCATCCACGAATCGGTAGTCGCCGGAGCCGATGGCGTCCATCTGATCCAGGCCCCGCCTGAAGTACTCGGCCGCTTCGGCAGGACTGGCCACCGCCATAGCCCGGCCGAGGCGGGCGAAATACCCGGCTCGCTCCCCTACTTCATCTTCCTGTTCGATCGCCGTGCTCGTTTTGACGGCGAGCGCGCCGGCCAACGCCTGAAAGGCCGGGCGAGAGGCCAGCAGCGCTACCAGCCCGATGACCTTCGCCACCGGCGTCGTCCCAGGCTCGGTGGCGTCAGCTGCGAACATCGAGACCTCGGGCGCAGTCACGTCGGGGTTCGCGGCGAGCGCGAGGGTCAACAGGCGCTCTCCGACCGCGTTGTGCTGCCGCTGGGTTTCCTTGGTGCTGGAGTAATGGTCTTCCTTGACGCGCAACTCCTTCCACAGGCTCGTCAGTGGCGACAGTGTGGCCGCGGCACGACCGCGTCCATCGCCCAAGGCCTGTGCGAACGCGTTCGCGACCTTCACCCAAGTCGACAGGCGTTGATTGAGAAAGCGCTCCGCCGACGTCTTTTCGTCATTGCTGATCCGTTCCTTGGCTTCGGGCGACTTGCTCTTCGCTCGGTATTCCGCTTCGAGCTCCGCTTGAAGAGCTATGCGGAATTCGTCTCCCTGCAGGTCGGCCGGAACCTTGCTAGCGAGTTCGATCAGCTCGCGCGGCAGCAGGTGCCGCTCGTCGATCGGCTCACCGTCCGCGATCCGCGAGATGACCTGTCGCGCCACGTACGGGTAGACCTCGCCCGTCCAATAGGCCTCCCGGAAGGTGTACAGCGTCGGCGGCGCCAGCGGCAGGGCGTCAACGATCGCTTTGGCTTCCGCGGGCATTTCTAGCACCAGGGCGGTCGCTGCAGCCTCGAGAAGACCGCGAACGATCGCGCGCTCGTCGGGTCTGTAGTGCTCCTCACCCAGATCGACTGCTTCCTTTTTGACGCACACTTCGGCTAGGGCGCCAATTAGGGCACGTCGGCGACCATCGTCGCTAGTCGCGAACCGGACTGCCGCCGCCAGAGGGCCGGCCGTGTCTAGGCCGGCCAAGTACCTGTTCATAACGTCGGGGGGGAGGACGCGCTTGGCTTCCGGACGGCTCGCCAGTTCAAACGTCGCCTTCGCCACTTCATAGGCGTACCAGTCAATCCACCCCTTTAAGTCGCGCGCCGCTTCCTCACCGTTGCCGTTCGCCAAGTGGCAGAACGGTATCGCCGCCATGTCCATGACCGTCGGGCTGGTACGGTCCTGAAAATGGTCGGGCTTTTGTTGGTAGTAGTGTGCACGCCATTCGAAGACCCATTGCGCATGTCGGACGGCGTCGGCGACCTCACCCATAAGCGCATGGGCGATGGCAAGGCGCGCATGGCGAGACCCGGCCCACTTGGTCCGAGCCTCGAACAGGCGTCGCAACGACTCGATATCACCCGAGGTCACAACGAGATCGGGGTTATCCAGAAGGTACTGAGTCCCGCGCTGATCCATCGCAGCCAGCGTGGACATTTCAACCAGTAGCGGAACCAAATGATCGAGGTCGTTCTCGCGAACCGAATGCCCCACAGCCGCCCTCAAGCGCGCGTGCCGAATTGATTGCTGCCCTACCTTGCTGGTGATAGCCGCCGGCAGCCTTTCATCGAACGCCAGTCGAAACAGGCGCTCGCCATCCGACAGTTGCAGGAGTAGGTCCGGCAGGGTTGTGGCTGCGTAGACCGAAGTCGACTGCATCGCTAGGAGATTGTCGGCCAGGACGCGCAATGTCGTTGCATCGGCGGCATAGTCGCGTCGAATCAAGGTCTCCGTGGGCTCGTCGCGAAACATCAGCCCATGGCTCGTCTGTTCGATCAGTGGCGCCAGATCAGCCGCGAAGCTCTTCACGGCACCTTCCGGCATACCATTGACCTGTGCGAACTCCTTAAGCGGCACTGGTGGCGGCAGCGTGGCCAAGCCGGCGAGAAACGCCCGAATGTTCGCGTCGGGGTTGCCCAGCTTCCTCGCCTCGGCAAGCGCGTCCGAGATGCGCTGTCGAATCAGGTCGTCTAGCTCGATGAGCTTGCCTACCTCCGACGGCGCCAGCAGATCCGGCTCCTTCGCCAGATGCTCGAGGACACGCGCGTTTCCCAGCGAGCGGGATTGAGCAACTTGCACCATCGCTTCCGTCAGCTTCGGGACACGGGAGGCAAGAAACGTACTCGTTTCCGGCTCCGTAAAAGGCTGGAGCTCCAGTTCCTCGCAGGAGGCATCGCCGGTTGCGGCGCGGCGGCGATGGCTCCGGGCGCTGACCACCACCACCAGGCCCGGAATTGGCCTGCCGTGTTCAAGGCTTTGGAGCAATAGCTTCGGAAAGGTGTCCTGACCGCGATCACGCGCCAGCTCGTTCGCGTTGTCGATCGCGTCCAAGCACAGGATCAGTTGCCGATCGGCCGAGCCGCGGCGCAGGGTGGCAACCACCTGCTCGAGGCGCGCACGGAACGCGCGGAGAATGTCTTCGCTGTTGCTCGTGGAGGGGAGTAGCGGATCGCACAAGCCGCGGCAAGCCAAGTCATTGGCGATGTGGACGAGGCCTCGTCCGGGCAAGTGCCTGGCATCGTCTGGGGCGCGGTATTGACCCATGCCGAAGCAGTCGAACAACACAGTCTCGTGCGACGCCGACAGGCGGGCCACCAGGGAGCTCATAAAGACCGTCTTGCCCACGCCACCTTCAGCATGGATGATCAATGGCTTGGTGAGCCGCTGGATCCAGGCGACGGCATCGTCCAGTTGCACGCGATCGACAATCGCACCCACCGCAGGAAAGCTTGCTGGACAAGGCAGCAGATCACGCTCGTCGGAAAGCTGAAGCGCCGCGAAGACATCCGTGCGCGCGATCATGTTCCGATGCTGCTTCGCGAGCCCAGCCTTATCGCGTGCCATCTCTCGGATGTTATTGAGGCGAATGACAGCCATGTGGTCTCGTGCCGGCGACCAATCGGCCAGCGTGATGGCCAGTTCCTCCTTGTTGGAGCGCAAGTCGCCAGTCAGACCGATCATCTCAACGCGTGCGACGAACTCGGCGAGGTCCTTGCCCGTCAACCTGCAAGCAGCGATGACCTGGGTCGCCTGATCTTTCGCCTCACCTTCGAGCGGGGCGCCTTGGGCCAGACCCCGCAACGCGTCGACCAAGGCTGCGGCGATAGGGCGATTCGTGACCAGCTCGAAGCGAAGCTTGTCCCTTGCCTTTTGGGTACCATTGTCGCGCTTGCACGCACGGTAGGTCCGCGCGAATTTGCCCAAGGTCTTCTTGGCATCCGAGGCGCGGAAAGGCTTGAGTTCCGCGGCCTTGGAATACTTCACCTGCACGACCACGATCCGCCGCGCATCGGAGAATGTCGCGCGCCGGCCAAAGTACAACACCGCATCGGCGATCTCGTTGGCTTCGGCAGTGACGAGCTTCTGATCCTCTTCGCCAAACCCCTCGATGGCGATTCCGACGAGATCGTCTCTGGGCAACAAAAGTCCCAGGCATTTGCGCGCTACCCACGCCTCATGGAATTCGTGACCATCCCTGGATGCCCGCACACTGTCGAACGTCATTCGTACCTTTGCCATTGCGATTCCGCTGGAGTTCCAGAAAGGATACTTGAAGTCACGGGAGCGGGCGTACTTATGCCTTGGAGCTGGCCAGCCGCTCGCCGGCCGCCGCGGGAACAGGGTCTCCACCAGGCCGCCATGGCCGCCCCCCCAGGCGCTCACGCTGCAGGCCATCACGGCACGCCTGAGCGGGGCTCAAGGTGTCACCACCTGGTCGGCATCGAGCGGCGAGCCTCGGCGGTACATCGTCGCCCACCCACCATATGAGTAGACCGGCACCGCTGGCGCCTGGCCGCCCTGATACACTCAGCCATCGAGGCGATTTCCCATTAGAGGACTTGCAAATGGAATATCAGGCCGCGCTCCATGCACCAAGCCATTTTTTCCCCGTTCTGCTTGTCAAAGCTAGTCCGGGCCAGCCGTCGGAGATTGTTGAGCACCTTGGGACGGGCTTTTTCCTGTTTCCTGGGGTATTGATAACCTGCTGGCATTGCGTGGCAGATCAACCTCCGCCCGGATGCGAATATGCCATTCGCGTGGAAGAGTCGAAGGGAAGGTTCAAGGCTTACTTTCTTGAAGACATCGAGCGCGACGCGAATGGAACAGACATAGCAACCGCACGATGCCAATACACACCACCGCAAGAACTCGAACTGTGGACAAGCGATCTTCTCCTCGGCGAGGAGCTTTGGGCATTTGGGTATCCGTACCCCGAGCGCCAGCGCAAGCAGGACGGAACCATCCATCACGTTATTAGCGGCAGACTCCTGCGCGGCTACATGACGCGGCATTTCTTGTACGATCACCCTACCCTGGGAAGAACGGACGCCTATGAACTTGACATGCGCGCCCCGCAAGGGATAAGCGGAGCCGCCCTTATTCGACGCGACACATGCCAGGTTGCCGGACTCATATTCGGGAGCGCTGACGTTGAGACGATAGAGGAATTCGCAAGCGTCGACACGGAAACTGGGGAGCGAGAGCCAGAGGTGCGCAGGATTGTGTCCTTTGCTTTGGCGTATGACACGGAGTCATTGGGCAAGCTCAGGACCAGCGCCACTAATAAGTTGCCCCTCGCCGAGTACATTCGGACTATCAAGGGCACTTAGACCGTAGCAGCTACCATACGCGGACATGCATCTCTCCGTAGCCCCCCCGGGTTCGAACAGCTTTCATACGTCCAGTTCGAAGAGCCCGGCCGAGATGCAA
>NZ_JBFTLX010000209.1:0-12771 GCF_056396665.1 Cupriavidus sp. 05T313
AACCTAGACGGCGACGCCATGTCCACCAACATCCCGTCCTGGCGCGATCACATAGCGCGTGGGCATCGGCAGCGTCCGGCTTGTGTTGCCATTGAAGTCGGGCAGGTCATTCCTGAGTTGCTCGCGGAGCGTCACCAAGTAGTCCAAGCATGACGCTTGCCGATATAGGGCTGCGCCATATTCCAAACACACTGGCGCATTTGCTAGCATCTGCCATCGTCTCGCCGGCCCGTTCCGGCCGGCCACCCGTCCCACCTGCAACTGGTTCCAGCAGTCACCTGAATGCCACGCTTTCCGGGCGACATGCCTTTTGAAGTGAAACGCAGCAAAACAAGACCAATTCGGGAGAAGACAGACCATGAACACCAGGACACTGAGCATGCTTGCGGGCGCCGGGCTATGGCTCGCCTCTGGCGCCGTGCTGGCGCAGGGCAGCGGCCTTACGCGTACCCTTGTCGGCAAGGAGGACGTTTCCGTGCCGGGGCGGGAGGCTGTGGTGGCACGGGTGGAGGTGGCGCCCGGCGCCTATGCGGGACGGCATACGCATCCGGGCGACGAGGTCAGCTACATATTGGCAGGCCAGGCCGAACTCCTGATCGACGGGCAACCGCCGCGGGTCGTCAAGGCGGGCGAGTCGTTCGTGGTTCCGGCCGGGGTCGTGCATGACGCGCACAATCCCGGCACCGCGCCGGTCAGCCTGGTCGGCGTGTATGTGGTCGAAAAGGGCAAGCCGCTCGCGACGCCCGCGCCCTGATATCGCTGTCGCTGCATCGGGGCACGTTTGTCGTTYGTCTCCGCCGCGATGCAGCGCACGGTCGATCCCGCGCATCCAGCATGAGGCTCGCCACAATAAAAAAGCCCGCCCCACTTGCGTGGCGCGGGCCAAGTTTCCGTATTCTGGAAACGGGTAGACAAGTCATGAAGAGCGCCCCCGCATCTCCATGACGGAAACCATCTTATCCGGACTGACCGTTGCGGCACTTGACCCATGTCAAACGGACCGCACGTGCCGGAGAACCCCCTCTGCAGGCACGATTTCCGTGGGCGCGGCCATCGACCGGAGATGGCCTACGCCGCATCGTCCAGCTTGACCGCAAAGCCGCGCTGTACCCCTGGCCGGGCAAACAAGGCGTCATACCAGCGCCGGATGTTGGGAAAACGATCGAGCGAAACCTGATGGCGCTCATGCCGCCATGCCCACCCGAGGATCGCGAAATCCGCCACGGATAGCTCGCCCGCGACGAATTCCACTTCCGCCAGCCGCCGGTCAAGCACGCCGTAAAGACGGTTGGTTTCCTCTGAATAGCGCTTGAGCCCATAGTGCCGGTCGGCCTCCGACTCCACAGTGCGGAAGTGATGGACTTGTCCCGGCATGGGCCCGAAGCCGCCCATCTGCCACATCAGCCACTCCAGCACCGGTACCCGTTCGCGCAGGGATGCTGGCAGGAATTTGCCGGTTTTCTCGCCGAGGTAGAGCAGGATCGCGCCGGATTCGAACACGCTGATCGGCTGGCCGCCGGGACCATCGGGATCGACGATGGCCGGAATCCGGTTGTTGGGGCTGATGCGCAGGAAGTCCGCCTGGTGCTGCTCGCCCTTGGTGATGTTCACCGTCTTGACGGTGTACGGCAAGGCCATTTCCTCGAGCGCGACGCTGATCTTGCGTCCGTTCGGCGTGTTCCATGTGTGCAGGATGATGGTCATGGGAATTGGTAGGTGATGAGGGACGGCACCCTGGCTTGCGCCTGGATCAGCTCAGCGGCACGCCAACATGCTGCCGGAAGCCGGCACGCCCGCCGATGCCCTGGTACCAGCGGTCCAGGTCCGGCGTTGCGGGGCGGTCGATCTGGGCGTCGAGGCCGTACCAGCGGCGCGCGTACGCACCCAGCACCAGGTCAGCCAGCGTGAACGTGCCGCACTCGAGAAAATCGCGGCCTTGCAACTGCCGGTCGATCATCCGCCACAGGCCCGCCACGGTGGCGGCGTCGGCATTCAGGCGCGCCACGTCGCGCTCTGCGGCCGACGTTCGCACATAACCCCAGAATACCGGCCTTTCCGCCGGCTGCAAGGTCGAAAGGGACCAGTCCAGCCAGCGGTCCACGCTTGCGCGCACCTTCGGCTCGGCCGGGTACAGCGTGGTGCCCTTCCCGTACTGCATGGCAAGGTAGCGCAGGATCGAATTCGACTCCCACAACACAAAGCCGTCATCGATGAGCGTAGGGACGCGCCCGTTCGGATTCATCGCAAGATACTCGGGCCGGTCGTTGCCGCCGAATTGCATGCCGGCGTCGATGCGCTCGAACGGCAGGCCGAGTTCGTCGCAACACCAAAGCACCTTCTGCACATTGACCGAATTCGCCCTGCCCCAGATCGTCAGCATTCCATGCGTCCCCAGTGAAAACACCTTGTTTGCGGAAGACGTCAACGATACACCAGGCAAGGCCGCGCTGCCGGGACGCCGGGCGATGGCCGCTGGGCTACCCGGTTTGGATATCGGACTCAGTGCGAGAACAGCACGGGAATCGTCATGGTTTCCAGCAACGTCCGGGTCACGCCACCCAGCATCACCTCACGGAACCTGTTGTGCCCATAGGCGCCGGCCACGATGAGATCGGCATCCAGGTCGGCGGCTTCCGACAGCAGCCGCTCGCCCGCGTCGGCCAGGTCGGTCACGGGGAGATTGCATACCGCCGCCGTCACGCCATGCGCCGCCAGCCAGGTCGCGGCGTACTGCGCAGGCGTGTTCCAGGGGTCGTCGGCCTTGCCCGCCACCGTGCAAGTGACAATGGTCACGGCCTCGGCCTGGCGCAGAAATGGCAGCGCATCGTGGATAGCGCGTGCCGCCTCGCGCCCGCCGTCCCAGGCGATCAGCACGCGGCTGCCAACGGTGTTGAACCGGCCCGCCCTGGGAATCGCCAGTACCGGCCGGCCACTGGCAAGCACGATGGATTCGACAAACCCCTCGGCCACGAAGGCCGTCGGATCCGCCGGGTCGGCCTGGCCGACCACCAGCAAGTCCGCCAGGCGCGCTTCGCGCTGGCCGATGGCCAGGGGAAGCCCGTCGAAAGCCTGCCATTGCGCAGTGATCGGCAGCTCTTCCGTCGCGCCCTCGAAGCTGCGCCGCACGATCTCGCCATCCTCCTCGTAACGTGCCTGAAGGGCATCGAGGTAACCGGCGCCGTCGGGCAGCCGGTACACCCACGCGGGTTCGGGTCGATGGCAGGCGAACATGCCGACCAGCGTGGCATTGTGCCTGGCGGCAAGCTGCGCGGCGATTTCGATGCGATGGTATGACCGCCGGCTGGGATCGAGAATCACCATGATGGTGGCGTAGGACATAAGGAGGCTCCCGCCCGTCGGCCGGGCTCGTGATCGGGTCAGAATGCACTGTAGCGCCTGCGCCGCGCAGCGCAAGCGCGGACTGTCCGGTCGTTGCGCCAGGTCAATATGGCCGGGCCGGGGCCATCGGGCAACGCTGTACATGGGAATCCGCGGCAGTGCGAGCCGCGCTTCGATGCCTTCGCGATGCGCGCAACGGATGTTGGCATTCTGTGAACACCCGGCAGGCACGCCTACATGACGGCCATCCGCCCGTCGGCAAGCAATTGCGAGAACCAGCCGCCTGCCAGCGTGGCCAGGTCCTCGATCGCGGCGGGCTCCTCGAATACCCGGCCCTCGCCCGCCACCAGCCGCAGTTGCCGCGGACAGCGAAGGCTGGCGAACGCCAAGTCATTGATCCGGATGCCTTCCGGATCGCCGGCACCCACCACAAGAAGCGTGGGTACGGCCACCTTGCCCAGGGTATCGGCGTCGGCCAGGTCCACTCGCCCCGCGGCGAGCACGAGCGTGCGCAAATCCGCGCCCGCGTCTCCCGCCAGCTTCAACGCGGCGGCGGCGGCGGTGCCGGTGCCAAAGCAGCCGACGGGCAGCGCCGGCAAGCGCAGCCGCGTGCGAACGTAGCCCGGCACCGCTTGCATCACCGCTCGCAGCCGTCCGGCCAGCATGGCAATATCCTGGCGCTTTTCCGCCCGCATGGGCTCCCTGGGCCCGATCAGGTCCACCAGCAGCGTAGCCAGTCCCCTGGCGTTCAGTTTCCTCGCGACATACTGGTTTCGCACAGCGTGGTCGCCGCCCCCGTTGGCATGGACCATCAGCACCAGCCCGACCGGATTGCCGGGGGCGTCGAGCACGCCGTGAAGCCTGGTGCCGTCGCACGCGATGCCAACCGGCAAGCCATCGGCCAGGGCTCTTGCTCCGATGGCCCCGGCGTTGCGCGATTCGATGTCGCGCCACAACAGCGCACGGACCTCCGCGTCGTCCACCAGCGGAAAGCGCTGGTAGGCGTGGTGGATATCGGGATCCGTCCCGGCTGCCCGCAGGCACACGACCTCGTCGGCGCAGGCGCGGACCACCGCCAGGCCTTTTGGTGCGCCGATGGGAACGGCGCAAACCAGCCTGGCCGGCTGCTGCCTGCGCACGGTATGGATCGCCGCCATCATGGTGGCGCCAGTGCAGATACCGTCGTCCACCAGGATCACAACACGGCCACGCGGGTCCAGCCGCGCGCGATGCGACGTGTAGATCGCGCATTGTTGCCGCAGCAGATCGAGCTTTGCCAGCCGCTCCTGCGCAAAATGGACGGGATCGGGCTGTCCCCCCGCCGGGCACTCGACGGCGTAGGTCCAGCCGTTCTCCGTCACGGCGCCAATCGCGGCGACGGCGTTGTCCGGGCCGGCAAGCTTGCTGACCAGCATCACATCGAGATCGCCCTCCAGGGCGTCGGCAAGTCCGCGCCCGACAGCTACTCCGCCCTTCGGAACGGCAAGGATCAGGGGATGCTGGCCACGATAGGCGCGCAGCGCTTCGGCTAGCTGCGCCGCGGCGTCCTCGCGGCTCTCAAAGCGGGCAACTAGCGGATTCACGATCTGCTCCTCTGCTGTGTGCCACGGCAGCGCGGCGCGGCTAGCGCCCAGAATAGACCCCCAGCGGCGATACCACTTGCGCTATGTCAAGGATTGGCAACAGCCGGTCTCAACGTGAAGCGCACCCTACTCACGTGCCCCCCCGGATACCAGAGCGTGTTCCATATCAGGCACTGCCAGTTCACCGGTGGTGCGTCTGGCGCCGGGAACGCTAGATTCGGCCCATTACCAGCAATACGATGACGATCAGCAATACCAGTCCCAACAAGCCGCTGGGCGCGTAACCCCAGCTCCGGCTGTGCGGCCAGGCTGGCATTGCGCCGATCAGAACCAGTATCAGGAGAATTAACAGAATAGTCCCCAGCATTTCGCGTCCTCCTTGACTTCCAGCCGCTGCTTGTCAGGTCACTATATGCGGTAATGAAGCCTGGCAGTTGTCGTGTATCAAGCCGCGCGCGGGCGGGACGGGTGGCGTGCGATAGCAGCGCTGGCCCTGTCTTGCGCGGAGCATCCCGATCAGGACATCGCGTCCATGACGCAAGCCGATGCCCTAAAGGACGGCGCCAGACAGTACACCGACGCCGGCGGTGATCGCCATGGCGAGCGCGCCCCAGAAGGTGACGCGTCCCGCGCCCGAGATTCTGCTGGCACCGCCGACCTGCGCAGCGACGGCGCCTAGCGCGGCGAGAAAGATGAGCGACATTCCCGATACCCATGGCATCAGCCCGCGGCCAGGCGCCAGCCAGGCCACCACCAGCGGAAGGAGCGCGCCGACGGCAAAGCTGGCGGCCGATGCCATGGCAGCCTGGATGGGTTGTGCGCTCAGCGCCTGCGAAATGCCGAGCTCATCGCGTGCATGGGCCGCCAGGCTGTCGTGTGCCATGAGTTGCGCCGCTACCTCCCTGGCAAGACCCGGCTCAAGCCCCCGCTCCACATAAATCGTCGCGAGTTCGTGCTGCTCGGCGGCGGGATCGGCATCCAGCTCTCCACGCTCCCGCCTCAGGTCGGCCTTCTCGGTGTCCGCCTGCGAATGGACCGAGATATATTCCCCCGCGGCCATCGACATGGCTCCGGCCACCAGGCCCGCGATGCCGGTCATCAGGATGTTCGCCTGGCTCGCGCTGGCGGCGGCGACGCCCAGCACCAGGCTGGCGGTGGAGACAATGCCATCATTGGCACCGAGCACCGCGGCGCGCAGCCAGCCTGTGCGATCAACCCGGTGACGTTCACTGTGGCGGGATAAGGACCTCATGGTGCAGCGGCCTCCGATGTGGACTGCAGATGACCTGATGATGCTACCTGCGAGGCCTCCCGGTTGCAACGAAGGCACCCGTTTGCCCGGCCGTGCCTGTGCGTGGATACGCGTTCAGTCGATGGCAAAACGCCGCACCAGCCAGCCCCGCAGCACATAGGTCAGGCAGCAATAGCCAACGAGGATCGGCAACAGCAGCACCCAGAACACGCCGGGCGGCGCCACCAGCCCCAACGGCGCCGCCAGCGGCGAGTATGGCAGCCAGATGCCGGTCAGGCAGATCGCTACGCCGGTGGTGATCAGCGCGGTACTGCCACGGCTTTGTATGAACGGGATCTTGCGGGTGCGAATCACATGGACGATCAGGGTCTGCGACAGCAGCGACTCCAGGAACCAGCCGGTCTGGAACAGGTGCTGCTGCGCAGGCGTACTCGCACCCAGCAGCCAATAAAGCGTGGCAAAGGTGACATAGTCGAACAGCGAACTGATCGGACCGATGCACAGGATGTAGCGGCCGATCTTGCCGATCTCCCAGCGGCGCGGACGGCTGATGGCATCTTCGTCGACGTTGTCCGTCGGCAGCGCGGTCTGCGAGAAATCGTAGAGCAGGTTGTTCGTCAGCACCTGGATCGGCGCCATCGGCAGGAACGGCAGCCAGGCGCTCGCGCCGAGCACGCTGAACATATTGCCGAAATTCGAGCTGGCGCCCATGCGCAGGTACTTGAGCAGGTTGGCAAAGACCTTGCGGCCTTCGATCACGCCGTCGTGCAGCACCAGCAGGCTCTTTTCCAGCAGGATGATGCTGGCCGATTCCTTCGCGATATCGGCGCCACTGTCCACCGAGATGCCCACGTCGGCCGCCTTGAGCGCCGGTCCGTCGTTGATGCCGTCGCCCAGCACGCCCACCACCCGTCCGCGCGCCCGCAGGGCCTTGACGATGGCCGCCTTGTGCGCCGGCGCCAGCTTGGCGAAGAGCTGCGTGCGTTCGGCCAGTTCCCCCAGGGCTTGCGGCGAGAGCCCGTCGAGTTCGTGGCCGAGAACCGCGCGGTCCACGTCGATGCCGACTTCCCGGCAGATCTTGCGCGCGATCACCGGGCTGTCGCCGGTCAGCACCTTGACCTCGATGCCGCTGCCGCGCAGTGCCGCCAGCGCCGGCGCCGCGCTATCCTTGGGCGGGTCGATGAAAGCGATATAGCCGAGCAGGATCAGCCCGGATTCGTCCGCCACCGAGTAGGGCTGCGTATCGGGCGCCGGCGGCAAGGGCTTGTAGGCGATCGCGATCACCCGGAAGCCATCTTCGTTGAGCGCATTGCAGACCGTCATCAGGGCGTGGCGATGCGAATCATCCAGCGCAATGGCCTGCCCCCCAAGTTCGGCGCTGGCGCAGACTGCGTAGACCTCCTCCACCGCGCCCTTGCAGACCAGCAGCCTGCCCTGCGGCCCATCCACCACCACCGACATGCGGCGCCGCTCGAAATCGAACGGCACCTCGTCGATCTTGCGATAGCCGCCCTGTTGCCGCAGCATTTCGCCCACCTCGTCATGGAAGAGCACCGCCTTGTCCAGCAGGTTGTGCAAACCCGACTGGTGGTAGCTGTTCAGGTAGGCGAACTCCAGCACGCGCGCGGTCTCCCGGCCAGCCAGGTCCACATGCTTTTTCAGGATGATGCGGTCCTGCGTCAGCGTGCCGGTCTTGTCGGTGCACAGCACATCCATCGCCCCCAGGTTCTGGATGGCGCTGAGATGTTTCACGATCACCTTGCGGCGCGACATGGCAAGCGCGCCCTTCGCCAGGTTCACGGTCACCAGCATCGGCAACATCTCGGGGGTCAGCCCCACGGCGACGGCCACCGCAAACAGCAACGCCTCCAGCCAGTCGCCCTTGGTCAGTCCGTTGATCAGGAACACCAGCGGCGCAAGGATCACGATCAGGCCGATCATCAACCGGGCGAAGCGCTGCAGGCCTTGCTCGAATACCGTGCCGGACGTCTCCTCCGACAGCGAGCGGGCGATGCCGCCGAACATGGCGCGCGGCCCGGTCAGCACCACCACCACGGTCGCGCTGCCGCTGACCACGGCCGTGCCCATCAGCACGATGTTCTCCAGCGTGCCGGGTTCGTCGCCGCTGGCGCTCTCGCGCGCGAATTTCTCCACAGGCAGCGATTCCCCGGTGAGGGCCGACTGGTTGACAAACAGATCCTTCGACGCCAGCAGCCTGGCATCCGCGGGGACAAGATCGCCCGCCGCCAGGTGGACGATGTCGCCCGGCACCAGCGCGCCGATCGGCAGTTCGCTGATGGCGGGCGATGTCCCCGGCCCGGCCCTGCGCTGCGTGGCGGCGGTGGTATGGACCATGGCGCGCAGCGCTGCCGCCGCGCGTCCGGAGCGGCGCTCCTGCACCGTGGCCACGCCAACGCTGAGCATCACCATCACCGCGATCACAGCCGCGGCGTCGTAATCGCGGATGGCCGCCGATACCGCCGCCAGCGTCAGCAGCAGCACATTGAGCGGATTGAGCAGGCGGCGCAGCAGGTCGATCACCGCCGGACGCGGGCGCTCGTGCGCCACCAGGTTGGGGCCATGGCTTCGCAGCCGCAGTTCGGCCTCGGCATGGGTCAGGCCGTCCGGGCTGGCGTCCAGTTGCTTGAGCAAGGCCGCCAGCGGCGTGTTGGCAGCCCGCAGCAACGCCTCCGGCATGCCGCAGGACGCGGGCTCCGGGCCGGCCGGACCGCCGGACGATGCGGGATGCCGGCGGTGCATCCGGCTCACCCTCTCGCCAAGCCACCGGATGGCCCGGACGATCATCACGGCCGCCTTGCCTGCGCTTGCGCGGCACCGGCGTCCCAGCCCCCGCCCAGCGCCAGGAACAATGCCACGGTGTCCTGCAACCGCTGGGTCCTGGCCTGCAGGTAGCCGATATCGGCCTGGTGGTACTGCGCGTTTGCCACCAGCACCTGCAGGTAGCCGGCGGTGCCGGCCTGGAAGTTGGCCTGCAACTCCTGCAGGGCCTCGTAGGCGACGTCCCGTGCCTGGCGCGTGGCGGCGACCAGTTCGCCATCGTGCTCCAGGGCACGCAGCGCATCGGCTACCTGCCCGAAGGCAGCCAGCACAACCTGCCGGTAACCGGCCTGCGCGGCATCCCACTGGGCCACGGCGGCTTGCCGCCGGTAATACAGTCCGCCACCGTGGAACAGCGGAGCCGTGATGCCCGCCCCGAGGCTCCAGACCGCGCTATTGCCACCGAACAGGGAACCGATCTGCAAGCTGTCGCGGCCGTAGCCTGCGCTCAGGGTAATGGCAGGGAACATGGCGGCGGTGGCCACCCCCACTTCGGCACTGGCAGCGTGAAGCTGCGCTTCGGCCAGCAGCACATCCGGACGGCGCCGGACCAGTTCCGCCGGCAGCACCCGCGGAATGTCAGCCGGCAAGCGCAAGGTCTCCAGCGTCACGGCAACGGGCTCGCCCTCGGCCGGGTAACGGCCCGACAGGGTCGCCGCCAGGTGATCCGCCTGCTCCAGCCGCTGCCGCAGCGGCGGCAGCGTCGCCTCCAGCGAGGCAAGCTGCACCGCCAGGCTTAGCTCGCTGACGTGCGCGGCCGTCCCGGCCCGCACTTGCGCGCGCGTGATCTCCACCTGCTCGCGCACCAGTGCCGCCAGCTCGGTGGTGGCCTGGATCTGGGCGGCATAGCCGGCCTGCGCGACCACGGTGTTGACCAGGTTGCCGGTCAGCGCCAGGTAGGTGGCGCCCAGCGTCTGCCGCTGCAGGTCGACCTGCGCGGACAGCGCCTCGACCGCGCGCCGGTTCAGGCCGAACAGGTCGAGCGTGTAGCTGACGGTGGCGGTCAGCGAGAACAGGTTGAAGACGCTGGACGGAACGGACTGGCCAAAGCGGACCGGCGTGGCCGCCTGCCGCGTCGCCCCGGCGGTGGCGTCCAACTGTGGATAGAACACGCCGGCACCGGCGCGCATGGCGGCCTCGCTCTGCCGCAGGTTGGCCTGCGCTACCTGCAGCGTGGGGTTGCCAGCCAGTGCCGCGTCCATGGCGCTGTCCAGCGCGGTGCTGCCGAACATGCGCCACCAGTCCGCTGGCAGCGCGGACGCGTCGGTGAAGCGCTGCGAAACGCCATCGCCAGCCGGCGTCCGCGCCGCGTCTCCCCCACGCGTGAAGCTGGCCGGCACAGCCGGGTCGGGGCGCACGAAATCCGGCCCCACGGCGCAACCGCCCAGCAAGGCAAGGACCGCCGCGATCCAGGGCAGCGCATGGCGCATCACGATGCGCCGCTCACGTAGACATCGACCAGCTGGCCCGGATAGACATTGACGTCGGGCGGCGGGCTGAACTTGAACAGCAAGGGCAGCACGCGCACGTCCACGCGCTCGGTGCGCTGGTCGGAAAGCTGGATCTTGGGCGTGACGTAAGGCTGCATGCGCAAGAACTCGAGCGGGATGCTGGTGTTGGTGCCACGCACGAACATCCTCGCCTGGATGCCCTTGCCCGCCTTGGCGCCGGGCAAGCGCTGCAGCAGGATCTCGTCGACATAYACGCGCACCGCCAGCGTGCCCGGCACGCTGCCCATGACGATCACGGGCGTGTAGCCCTGCGTGTAGGTGCCATAAGTGCCCAGCGAGGACACGAAGGCGCCCACCGCCGTATTGACCGACATCACCACGCCGTCCACCGGCGCGCGGATCACGAACTTGCCGAGCAATGCCGCCGAGGCGGCAGCGGCCTTGCGCAAGGCGTCCACCTGCCGTTCCTGGTTACGGATATCGTAGACCCAGGCGCCAGCGCGCGTCAGTTCCAGCTGGCGGCGCGCAACGTCGACGTTGCCGCGCGCCACGCGCACCGCGTTGGCTGCGTTGTCCATGGCGTCCTGGCTGACGGAGCGAGCGTTGAGCGCATACGATCGCTGCAGTTTGTCAAACTGATCCTGAACTGTCCTCAGGCCCGCCGCACTCGCCTCCACCTGCGCGCGCGCCACATCCAGCGTCTCCTTGCGCGGCAGCGCCTTCAGTTGCGCCAGTACGGCCTCGGCGGCCTCCGCCTGCGCCTGTTGCTGCGCCGCCAGCGCGCGCTGGACCGAATCTTCGATCACCAGCAGTTCCTCGCCCCGCCGTACCTCCTGTCCCTCGCGCACGGGGATGCGCACCACCGTGCCCGCGACTTCGGGATAGAGGTTGATGTTGGCGCCGTTCTCCTGGTAGCTCTCGATGATGCCGTTGGCGTAGATGCCAGTCTTGTAGGGATTGGCGGCCGGCTCGAATGCCGGCGGCAGCGGCGGTCTTTGCTGGGCGTAGAAGATGGCGGCCACCACGCCGGTGGCGGCTCCTGCCACGGAGAGGATGAACAACCACCTGATCTTCATCCGGCCACTCCCCGCTCGATGCATTTGAGCTTGCCATCTTCCATGTCGAGGATGCGCGTGGCCATGTCGAAGATGCGGGCGTCGTGGGTGACGATGACGATGCAGCGACGGTCGTTGAGGATATGCGTCTTGACGAAGGCCATGATGGCGTGGCCGGTATCGCCGTCCAGCGAGGCCGTGGGCTCGTCAAGGATCAGGATATCCGGCTGGCTGACGATGGCCCGCGCGATGGCCACGCGCTGCTGCTCGCCGCCGCTGAGCTTGATCGGCGGCAGCTGGGCGCGGTTGGCCAGGCCTACGATTTCCAGGTAACGCTTGGCCTCGTTCAACGCATCGTTCCAGTCGCGGCCATTGAGGATCAGCGGGATCGCCACGTTCTCCAGCGTGGTCAGGCGCGGAAACAGGTGGAAGTCCTGGAACACGAAGCCGATCCTGGCGAGCCGGAATGCGGCCAGCGCATCGTTATCGAGCGTCCAGATGCTGGTGCCGTCGATCATCACCTCGCCGCCGTCCGGGCGCAGGATGCCGGAGATGACGCTCAGCAGCGTGGTCTTGCCGCTGCCAGACGGGCCCACGATAAACAGGATCTCGCCGAAGTACGCCTCGAAGCTGACCTGCCGCAGCGCATTGGTCCGGGCCTCGCCTTCGCCGAACCATTTGTCCAGCGCCTTCGCGGCAATGGCAACGCGCGGCATGCTCACCCCCGGAAAATATCGAAGGGCTCGATGCGCAGCACCTTGCGCACGCCGATATAACCCGACACCCCGGCGATCACGATCACCATGACCAGCGCCAGGCCCAGGTTGTGGAAGGTGATCATGGCGGCGTAGTTGGGAAGGCGCAGCCGCGCCAGGCTGATCAGGATGGCGCACAGGCCAATGCCCAGGCCGTATCCCGTCAGCGCCGTGAAGGTTGCCTGGAACACGATCATCGCCACCAGTTCGTGCCCCTTGGCGCCGATCGCCTTGAGCGCGCCGAACTTTTCCAGGTTTTCCAGGATAAAGGTGTAGAAAGTCTGCCCCGAGATCGACAGCCCGACGATAAAGCTGATCACGGTCATCAGCAGGATATTGGTGCCGAGCCCGGTCTGGTACTTGTAGAAGTCGGAGATGCGCTGGATGAACTGGTCCTTGGTCAGCGCGCGGTAGCCCAGCTTCTGCACCTCTCGCTGAATCCGCGTCACATCGGCCGCGGACTTCGGTTCGACCAGGATGTAGGAGATCGTATAGCGC
>NZ_JBFTLX010000210.1:0-12757 GCF_056396665.1 Cupriavidus sp. 05T313
ACGTTGTAGAGGAGCGAGGTCGGCACCTATCGTTCGCACACAAACATGCGGCGCGCCTTTCTGCATTGTTCGAGGGCTCTAGGGCTGCGTTTGCTGGCAAGGCTGGCGCCAGATTTTGCATCGAAAGGATGCAATCTGGTGAACTTGATGCTTTATTAATACTTTGATTTATAAGGGTAATTCTTGCCTCACCGCCAGATGTTGCACGGAAAGTACGATTACCCCGTCAACGCCATCTTTCGAAGCCTTCACCCCTATCTTCGAGCGAAAGACCGAGCGATACCCCAGGCTGGCGACGACGGACACAGGCGCCCGGCCTGCCGGAGAACACGCCTACGACCAGCAGTGCATCCTTGCGGAAAAGTTCAGCAAGCTGTGCYGCGATGGCGCAGAGTGCCTGGCGATGGGGGCTTGCAATGACATTGAAGACAAGCTGGGCGCCAGCATGCGATCATTGATGCCCCGGATTTCACGCAAAGCCACGTGCCATGCCGGCGGCAGACAGGAGTGTTCGTCCTGCTGCCAATCCCCAACGCCAGCGAAGGAAGACTCGCGCTCATGACGCAACAAACCACTTTCAGCCTCGAACCCAACCCGAACGCGCTCGACGCGGCCACCCGGGATGCACTGATGCGCGACCCCGCGTTCGGCCGCGTCTTTACCGACCATATGGTGACGATCACCTGGCGTGAAGGACAGGGTTGGCAGGACGCCAAGGTCACCGCACGCAAGCCGTTCTCGATCGATCCGGCGTGCTCGGTGCTCCACTATGGCCAGGAGATCTTCGAGGGCATGAAGGCCTTTCGCGGCGCGGATGGCGCAGTAACGCTGTTCCGCCCGCTCGAGAATGCGCGCCGCTTCCAGGCGTCGGCCAAGCGCATGGCCATGCCGGCGTTGCCCGAATCCCTCTTCCTGGAAGCGATCGAGCAGTTGGTGCGGGTCGACCAGGACTGGGTGCCGCACGGCTCGGGCAGCCTCTACCTGCGTCCCTTCATGTTTGCGAACGAGGTGTTCCTCGGCATCAAGCCCGCCTCCGAATTCATTTTCTGCGTGATCGCCTGCCCTGTGGGCCCGTACTTCAAGGGCGGCGACAAGGCCGTCTCCGTCTGGGTCTCCGAGAACTACACGCGCGCCGCGCCCGGCGGTACCGGCGAGGCAAAGTGCGGCGGCAACTATGCCGGCAGCCTGGTCGCGCAGAGCGAGGCCACTGCGAACGGATGCGACCAGGTGGTCTTCCTGGATGCCGCCGAGCACCGCTGGGTGGAGGAACTCGGTGGCATGAACATCTTCTTCGTGATGGACGACGGCACCCTGGTCACGCCRCCCCTTAGCGGCTCGATTCTTCCAGGCATCACCCGGGCTTCGGTGATCGAACTGGCCAGGGAGATGGGCATGACGGTGGAAGAGCGCCGGTATTCATACCCCGAGTGGGAGGCGGATGCCCAAAGCGGACGCCTGGCCGAGGCCTTTGTTTGCGGAACGGCGGCGACGCTGGTGGCCATTGGCGAAGTGCGGTCTTCGCGGACACGCTTTGCGATCGGGAACGGCACGGCCGGCAACACCGTCAAGGTGCTAAGGGAGCGGCTGGTGGAGATTCAGCGCAACCAGGCCGCTGGCCCTGCCGGGTGGGTCCATCACGTCGGTTTGTAAGGGTGCCTTGCGGGACGCTTATGTTCGGGCTCGCCCGATCTGCCGCTTGGCAAACTGCAGGCCAAACCGGAAACCATCGCGCAGTTCGGATTCGCACCTCGCTGCGCCATGCCGGCCCCGCGCTAGCCGCCGGCCGTCATGCGGACTCCACGCCGTCCTCCACCCCGCATGACACGCTGATCTTCTCGATCAGACCGAGCAGCAGCGGCGCATAGCGCGCCACATCGCGCGGCTTGTCGCTGGGCTTGTGCGGGAAGCTGATATTGAGTCCGTACCATTGGTGGTCCGGCCCGCGGAACGCCGCGCCCACGGCGGTCAGGTGACCCGGCTGGTAGTTGGCGGTGCAATAGCCTTGCGCCTGGGCCTGGGCAATGCCGCGCGACAGTTCCTTGTGCAAGGCCGGCCATTCGTCGCCGGCCTTTTCCGCGATCCGCGCGAGGCAATGGTCACGCACGCCGGCCGGCGCCGCGGCCAGCCATGCCATGCCGATCGAGGTCAGTTCCATTGGAATCCGCGTGCCGGGCGCCACGCGCCGGGTGCGCGATACGCTGTCGCGGCTGTGGCGCACTGCGGCCAGGTAGACCATGGTGGTCTGGTCGGGCACGGCCAGGCCGACATTGACTTTTTCCGCCTCGGCAATCTTGCGCATCAGCGGCAGCGCGATATCGGGCACCGTGGTGGCGTGGTGGAAGGCGTCTGCCAGGCTTACCACCACCGCCGCCAGCCGGTAGGCGCGCTCGGTGGAGTCGTAGCGCAGGAAGCCGCTGTCCACCAGCGAGTGTGTGAGGCGGCTGACGGTGGGGCGCGGCAGTCCGGTGCGCGCAGCCAGCTCCGCATTGGTCAGGCTGGAAGAGCCGACGCGGAACGCGCGCAGCAACATCAGGCCACGTTCGAGCGACTGGCTGCCTTCGGTCTGGCGCGTGAAGCGGCCAGTACTGTGCGTGAGCGCACGGGTCGAAGGCGATTTGGGTCGGGAATCCGGCTGGGAGAGAGTATCGGGCATGTGGTTGTCGGCAGCCCCGCCAGTCCAGCTTCGGTGTGCCGCAATTTAATTTCGAATTCCGAAATTGTAGTGTAGCGCGGCAACGCGCATCGGCGAATACTGGGTGCCTTCTCACCTTCCGGAGCCTTTCGCCATGACCTCGGCATCCACCCCCGAAATTGTCCTGAGACGCGACCAGCATGTAGCGCAAATCGAGATCTCCCGCCCGCCCCATAACTTTGTCGACGCCGATGTCATGCGCCAGCTGGCCGAAGCGCTGCTCCAACTCGACGAGGACGACAGCTGCCGCGCCGTGGTGCTGTCATCCGGCGTGGGCGCCTTCTGTGCCGGGGCCGATTTCAGCGGTGCGGACCAGGGCAGCGTCTCGCGCGATCCATCGGCCTTCTACGCACAGGCCATGAAGCTGTACCGTAACCGCAAGCCCATTGTGGCGGCGGTGGAGGGTGCGGCGATCGGAGCGGGGCTGGGCCTGGCGCTGGTGGCGGATTTCCGCGTCACATGCCGCGAAGCACGCTTCAGCGCCAGCTTCAACCGGCTCGGCTTCCATCCCGGCTTTGGCATGAGCGTGACGCTACCGCGCTTGATCGGCGAGCAGCAGGCCGCACTGCTGTTGTACACGGGCAGGCGTGTCGACGGCGAAGAAGCGATGCGCATCGGTCTGGCCGACGAACTCGTGGCGCAGGCCGAGGTGCTTACCCGCGCACTGGCGCTCGCGCACGACATAGCGGCCTCGGCGCCGCTGGCCGTCGAAAGCACGCGCGAAACGCTGCGCCTGGGCCTGGCCGACCGCATTGTGGAGGCTAACCAGCGTGAGCTTGCCATCCAGCGTGTGCAGTTCGCCACCGCGGATTTTCGCGAAGGCGTGGCGGCAATGGCCGAGCGCCGCGTGCCAGTCTTCCAGCGCCGCTGAGGGGTCCGTATGCAACAGCAGAATTCCGTCTGCGCCGGTCCGCTCGAGGGCATTCGCATACTCGACCTGACGTCGGTGGTGCTGGGCCCGCTGGCCACGCAATCTCTGGCCGACCTGGGCGCGGACGTCATCAAGATCGAAGGACCGGAAGGTGACCTCATGCGCGCCAATGGCGTCTCGCGCAACGCCGGCATGAGTTCAATCTACTTGGCGCTCAACCGCAACAAGCGCTCGGTGGTGCTGGACCTAAAGACGCCCGCGGGCGCGGCGGCGCTGCGCCGCCTGATCGCCGGCGCCGACGTGCTGATCCACAATATGCGAGTGGCCGCCATCGAGCGGCTGGGCTTCGGCTATGTTGCAGTGGCGGCGTTGAACCCGCGCATCGTCTACTGCGTGGCCACCGGCTTCGGCCAGGACGGCCCGCACCGCAACAAACCGGCCTTCGACGACATCATCCAGGCCGCTTGCGGGCTGGTGTCGCTGGGCTCCGCCGCTGGCAACCGGCCCGAGTACGTGCCCAGCCTGATTGCCGACAAGACCACCGGGATGGCGCTGGCCAACGCGGTGATGGCCGCGCTGCTGCACCGCGAGCGCCACGGTAGCGGGCAAGCGGTGGAGGTACCGATGCTGGAAACCATGGCCAGCTTCGTGATGGCCGAGCACCTGGCGGGGTTGACTTTCGAGCCCGCCACCGGCGAAGCCGGCTATGCGCGCCTGCTGGGAGGCGGAAGGCGGCCGGCGCAGACTGCGGACGGATGGATTTGCGTGCTGCCGTACACGGACCGCCACTGGAAAGCCTTTTTCCACGCAGTGGGCCGCGACGACTTGGCCGATAAATACAACATAGCCAGCCGCGCGCAGCGCAACGCCCATATCCGCGCGCTGTACCAGCAGCTCACGGAAATCACGCCGGCCCGCACGACGGCAGAGTGGATGACGCTTTTCGAAACGCTGGATATCCCAGCCACCCCGATCTACACGCCGGACGAATTGCTGGCGCATCCGCACCTGGAAGCGGTCGGGCTGTTCCAGCAGACGGAGCATCCCACCGAGGGCCCGTTACGCGAGATGCGGCCCACGGCGCGCTTCTCCGCCACGCCGCTGTCGCTGCGCCGCCACGCGCCCACGCTAGGCGAGCACACCGATGAGGTATTGCGCGAAGCCGGGCTAGCCCCTGAAGACATAGCCCAGGTAACGGGCGACCTGAATGCCGGCTGACGCGGCACGCGAACCATAAAGGAGGCATTGCATGAACTTCGCACTGGAAGAAGAGCACCAGATGCTCAAGGATCTGGTGGCGCGCTTTGTGCGCGAGCAGTTGATCCCGCTCGAAGCGGGTGTACTGGCCCGCGAGGCAGAGGGCGGCCAGCTCACGCTGCTGCCGCAGGAGCAGGACAAGCTGGACGGACTGTCGCACGAACTGGGCTTGTGGGGCCTGGACGCGCCGGCTGAGATGGGCGGCGCCGACCTGCCGGTGGTGGCCATGGTCGGCGTCAACGAGGAGCTGGGAAAGACCATCACGCCTTACGACCTGCCGCCCGATTCGCCGAATCTGCGCATGCTGCTCAAGACTGCCGACGCCGCTCAGCGTGCGCGCTACCTGGAACCGTACGCGCGCGGCGAAACCGTCTCGGCGATTGCCATTTCCGAGCCAGGTGCCGGCGGCGACCCGGCCATGATGACCACCCGCGCCGAACGCGACGGCGACGACTGGGTGCTCAACGGCCGCAAGATCTGGATCAGCCGGGCCGCTCGCGCCGACTGGACCATCGTGATGGCGGTGACCGACAAGGCGCGCGGCGCGCGCGAGGGCATCTCCGCGTTCCTGGTCGACCGCGGCACGCCCGGCTTCAAGGTGGAACGGCGCATCCCCATGATCGGCGGCGCCTCCACCTACGAGGTGGTGCTGGAGGACTGCCGTGTTGCGCACACGCAGCTTCTCGGTGCAGAAGGACAGGGCTTTGCGCCGATGCAGGCGCGGCTGTCCAGCCGGCGCGTGCAGATGGCGGCCTGGTGCATCGGCCGCGCCCAGCGTGCGCTCGACATGCTGTGCGAGTACGCGCCGCAGCGCCGCACCTTCGGCGCCGCGCTCGCGGACAGGCAGGCCATCCAGTGGTGGGTGGCCGATGCCGCTACCCGCATCCACGCCTGCCGCCTGATGACCTATGAGGCCGCGGCGCGCATCGACGCCGGCGAGGAAGCGCGCACCCAGGTCTCCATGATCAAGGTGTTCGCCACGGAGATGGCCTGGGACGTGATCGACCACGCCATGCAGGCCTTCGGGGCGATGGGCATGACCAAGGAAATGCCGCTGCAGCAGATGGCCAATGAGACGCGGCTGATGCGCATCTACGAAGGGCCGTCCGAAGTACACCGATGGGTCATCGCGCGAGATCTGCTCGGCCTCAAACGTTAGTCCGTCGCAAAGACCACTCACCTCACGGAATCACCGAACCACTGACGCACCCGCACTGGCGGAACCCACTGCCGGGCGGAAGACCAAGGAGACAATATGACCCGAACCGTGAACTGTTCCCGGCGTAGCTTCGCTATCCTGACCGGCACCGCTGTCGCAGCGAGCCTGGCGGGCGTACCGTTCGCCGCGTTGGCGCAGCCGCAGGCATTTCCCAACCGGCCGATCCGCTTTATCGTGCCGTTTCCGTCCGGCAGCGGTACCGACATGACCGCCCGCATGTTCGCCAAGAAGATCGGCGAGCTGACGGGGCAGGGCGTCGTGGTGGAGAACAAGCCGGGCGGCAACGGCTTTATTGGTGTGCAGACGGTGCTCAGCGCGCCGGCGGACGGATACACGGTGTTTATCGGCAGCAACTCCACGCTATCCACCAACGCCGCTACCTTCCGCAAGCTGCCTTACGATCCGCTGACCGATTTCCAGCCCATCACGCTGCTGTCGCGGGGGCCATGCCTGATCATCGTGCCCGCCAGTTCTCCTTACCACACGCTCAACGCGCTGGTGGAAGATGCGCGCAAGCGCCCCGGTGCACTTAACTACGGTACTGGCTCGGTGTCATACACGCTGTACAGCGAATGGTTGAATGAGCAAAGCCGCATGAAGACCACGGGCGTCCCCTACAAGGGCGCGGGCGACGCGATCAACGGCGTGATGGCCGCCAACGTGGACTTCGCCGTGGTGGACGCCAGCGGCGCGATCGAACTGGTCAAGGGCGGCAAGGTGCGCGCACTGGCCTACACCGCGCCCCAACGCTCACCACTGCTGCCTGGGGTGCCGAGCGCGCCCGAAGCCGGCGTGCCGGATTTCCTGGCCTATAACTGGGTGGCGGCGGCGGTGTCCGCCAAGACCCCTGCACCCATCGCACAACGCCTTGGCGAACTGTTCGCCAAGGCCGGTGCTGCCGACGATGTCAAAGAGTATTACCAGCGCCAGTCCACCTCGCTGATACTGTCCACGCCGGCAGAACTGCGCGACTACCAGAAGGACGAGATAGCGCGCTGGAAGCGGCTGGCGGCAATCGCGAAGATCGAGCTGCTGTAAAACTGGAACACGCGCGCGAGCAACGCGCGCCGATGCCCTATGCGCGGGGCCAGGGCCGAGGCAGGAGAAATCCCGGCCGAGTGCGCTCAACGAAAGGCTGGCCGGCGTGGCCGCGCGGGGCGACTCCATCCATGACGCCGGCGTGCAGTTAGGCAAGCTGCTGCCGGATCGGGCCGAAGCTCGAAGCAACGCCTGGGTGCGCTTGCGATCGCGAGACCCTCGCATCCGACGCTCGAGTTCACGTGTGGGCTGGTGGCTGTTCTCGGCCCGATTGTTCAAGCGAGCAGCGGTTTTGACGAACACGTGTTTGACATTGGCTAGTTCCGGGATGTCGGCCTTCGTGGCCGGGTAACTGCGCAATTGGTCAGTGACGATTTTCGCGGCACGCGGCAGGAGCGAAGCACTCGGATGAAGAAGCGTTTGGCTTCGGTCTTGTCGCGCCGGTTCTTTATTCAGACTGCGCTCATGACGGGCTTGCACTCCAATGGCAAGACCGGTGTCAAAACGAAGCCTGACGCCGTGCACTAGCATCATGCAGACAAGCTTGCGCGCAGAGTACGTCGGACACCGCGTGTCGGGGAGGGAAGGTGGCTCCCTTCCATTTTGCTCGCGTACGTCGTCTTCCAGGTTGACGGACGTATGTGTCTTGACGGTGGCTCAACGGACAGGGGCGCGTTGTTGTCATGAAAAGCTTAGTTCGAGGCATCCAAAGTAAAGCGGGAAGTGGCGCGAGGCCGGATGATTCACTCGTAGTCGCTGACACTTGGACATCAACCGCTTTAAGGAGACTTGCATGCACTCCATCGACGACTCTTTGCGACCTGAAGATCACAGCCACTGATCATTCAGACCGCGACCTACGGACCGCAATGGCTGCCCGGAGATCCGGACGATGTGCCGGTGACGATGGCCGCTCAGGTGCAAAGGGCAGCGGACTGCTACAACGCGGGCGCCATCGTTTTGCACATGCAGGTGCGCGAAGCCGACGGCAAGGGCTCCAGGCGCGTGTTCATGTTCAACGAATGCTGGATCGCCTGCGCACCGCCGTGCCGAAGACGGCGCTGCAAATGGGGTTCTAAAGCTCTCTCATCTAGTTCGACATTCTCAATATTCACATTTCAACCTGGATATCCATCATCATGAACTTCCTTGACGGCCACCTGTATCCCGAGAACCAGCAGCCTCTGATCATCACAGCCGCTCCCTATGCGCCGGGCTGGATTCCCTCAGACTTCCCGGAAGATATCCCTGTCACCATGGAGGAGCAGATCCAGAAGGCGGTGGATTGCTATGAAGCCGGTGCCACCGTGCTGCATCTGCATGTGCGCGAACCCGATGGCAAGGGCAGCAAGCGCCTGTCCATGTTCAATGAGCTGATCGCCGGGGTGCGCAAGGCCGTACCCGAGATGGTCATCCAGGTGGGTGGCTCGATCAGCTTTGCACCCGAGGACGATGGCTCTGCGGCCAAATGGCTCTCCGACGACACGCGGCATATGCTGGCCGAACTCGATCCGAAGCCCGACCAGGTGACGGTGACCGTCAACACTACGCAGATGAATGTGACTGAGCATGCTGGTCTGGATGACTTCAAGGGGGTTTCGCGGGGATTCCCGCACCTCTATGCAACCTACAAGGACATGATCGTGCCCTCGAACCCCAGTTGGGTCGAGGAGCACATCCGACGCCTGACAGCCGCCGGAATCCAAAGTGAGTTTCAGTGCTACAACATCAACAGCTTTGAAACGATTGAGCGGATGATTCGCCGCGGCGTCTACAAGGGGCCACTGGTGATGAACTGGGTGGCTATCAGCGGCGGCATGGATCAAGCGAACATTTACAACCTGGCCAACTTTCTGCGTGCTGCGCCCGACGGAGCAGTGATCACGGTGGAAAGTTCGGTGCTAAATGTGCTGCCCGTGAATATGATCGGCATGGCTTTGGGCCTGCATGTGCGGTGCGGCATCGAGGATGTACTCTGGAACCAGACCCGCACGGGAAAGAGCACCTCCGTCGAGCAAATCAAGCAATTGGTGCGTATCGCCGGCGAATTTGGTCGCCCCATAGCGACAGCGAAACAGGCACGAGAGATCATGCAGATTGGGGTCTTCTACGACACGGCGGAAGAGACGCTTCAGGCCAATGGCTTCGCGCCCAATCGTAACGGTGGCAACCAGGGATTCCTGCGCAAGCCGACCTAAAGCCTTTGGGGGGAATTGACATCGTATGCTCTCTGTGCTGCCTCGGCGGCATGTTTTTGAGGCTGGCGCAATCGATGTCAGGGGGGGGCGTGACAGCGTCACGCACCGAACACAATAGTGAATTGCGGCTAATGATGTACTTACGGTCACGCACAACCAGACTGAATCAGGGCTCATGACCGGGGTCGACTGGGACCTGAAGAGGCCAATTCCGGCAATCTTCATGCGTCGATTGCGGCCGTCGGGAAACGACGGTCAGTCTGTTCTCGCGACCGAGCTGCGTGCCTACTGCAAGGATTGCTCGAGGGTTTAAATGCCTGCGCAAGATGGTGAGAGCTACTACCGGCCAAGGCGTAGCCCGCCCAAATTGACGGTCTGGTCTTGAAGCCCTCCCATTGCCGGCTGCACGTTACACAAAGGTTTTGGTAAGCGGGCCTTGTGTGCCTAGAATCCCTTTGAGCATTGGCTTGCGGGCGATTTTCATTTTCCCAGGTTTTTTTCAGGAGAATGCAATGCGAAACCACAAATGCTGGAGGAGAGGGAAATGATCATGCGTAAATTGCCTGCAGTTGGTTTAACAGTTGTGATGGCGCTCGTCTTTACGGGTGCGAGCGCCCAGCAGACACAAGAATCGAAAGCCCAACAAGGAGCAGAATCAACCCAGATTCCAAATGCGCCGCCGACCACAGCGGAAGCCAAGGCCATTATTGCCGAGCGTTTCAAGGCGGCCGACGTCAACCATGACGGCAAGCTAAGCCGGGAAGAAGCCAAGGCGGGTATGCCGGAGGTTTACAAGCGCTTTGACCAGATCGATGCCAGGAAGCGGGGTTACATAACAGAGCGTCAGATCGGTGCTTATTGGGAGGCAAAGACCAAGGAACAGATGCAGAAGGAAAATCCCATTTGGAACTGAGCCCCCTCTGCCTTAACGCCCGAAGTCGCCCAGGATTCGGAATGGCGCGTCCTACACTTCAATCTTCGAGCGGGTTCGGGCGTTCAGTGCGTTGAATCGTAGTGACGCATGTTGGCCGTCCCGGCGGGGCGAATTACCAGACCGATGCTCGGGTTTGAAGCCTTTCGCGGCGCGAGCATCCTCCCGGGCAGCATTGAAATCACGCATATGGTTGCCAAGGGGCAAACGCAGTGCATCGATGGGATGCTGCGCCCGCAGCGCAGCAATTTTATTCCCTGGCAGCATCAACTGCGCGATTCGGTTCCTGGCTGCCTCGCGCTCTGATCGCGACAGAACCCCGCACCGCTCATTTGTCGATGACCCGGCGCGCAAACCGCTCCAGATAATCCAGCAGCGCATGGGCCCCCGCCAGGGCGTGGGCCAAGAGCAGAGCTTCGCACGGCATTGCCAGGTGCTGTCTTTATGCTTTAGTCGTAGCCTGCCTAGCGTTTTGTGCGCTTTTTGAAACAAATGGAAGGTAAATGGCATTGCCGGGTGGCCGAAGCAACGGTTGCGACCAGTGGCAGGCGGCATGGTTGAAGAGCCGCCACCTTGTACAAAACAAGGCGCTGCGCGAGCGGCTGGCATCGGCGCTGATCTGGACTACATTGATTCCATCGTGATTTGACGAGGTCACTGCCATGTCCAGACAACTTGCCGTGATGATGGCGCTGCTGGCCGCCAGCGGCCTGGCGCAGGGCGTCACCAAATGCCGGAGTGGAGGCGAAGTCCTCTACACGTCGGCGTCCTGCCCGGCCGGCTACATGAATGTCACCGGCACCATGCAGGGCCACCTGCTCACGGTGCCCAACGCTACGAAAACCCTTCGGGAAAATCAGGCCTACTTGAGTATCCGCGCGCAGACAGCGGAGCAGGTCAGGGCGCAACGGGCGCGGGACGAGGAATGGAACTTGCGGACCCAGAACCTCTTTCTGAACCAGTGCCTGATTCTCGACTACCGGGTGCGCGCGACTGAACGCGCAATGAACGAGACTGAGTACTGGAGCCGCGCCGATCGCTACCGCAAGGGTGTCGACGCGCTGCGTGCCCAGCAGTACTACCTGGGCTGCTTTGGCTGACTGCCGAAGTCAGCAACGAGTTTACGGCATCCGCAATGTCCTTGAAATGTCGCGGGAATCTGCTAGTAGTGGACTTTAGAGGCCGCACTGGAAGGGAAAGGAGGGCGTCATGGTGAGTCGCGTCGAAGCGGTTCTGGACAAGTATGGCCTCCAGGCTGGCGCCATGGAGCAAGCGATTTACCTCAAGGTTTCCGTAACTGACGTGCGGGGACTGGGTGTGTCGGGCCTTGGGATCAAAAGCTTTCGGGCGGTCGACCTCGGAGCGTTCCGGAACGTTGAGCACACCGAAATCACCGGTACGGGCCAATTCGATATTGTCCAGGTCGATCAAGTCTCTGCACCGCCGGGAGCCGATGCCTTTTCGGTCGAGGCCTGTAAAGGCTATTACATCCTTCGTGTTGCGAAACCCGCGAACGGTTGGCGTCCACACATGACGCTCGGGCTTACGGTCCAGGTACTCAGGGACCTACGGCTAACGCCTGGCTTCGGAGGGCCGACAGATGGCACGCATGGTGCGGCCACCTACGACTACTGCCACACGCTGGTGCAAATCGATTTCCTGTAGTGCTATGGCGGCGACGGCGCGGGGCTAGCACAAGAATTCGGGTCATCGATTGTGGATACAGACCCCGATCTGTTTTGTCGTTGCCGCTTGACTGAAGGTGAGGGTGAGCGGCGGCGGCAGAATCCTGACGTTTACTCCTTCGCTAAGCTCCGATGCGGCACCAACAAAGCATCGATGAAGGGGGCCTTCTGCGCAAGATACTCACCGATGCCTCCACGGTTATTTGATTCGAGCTGAAATTTCAAATCCTGATACTGCTGTCGTATACCGGGATCGCTCCTAAGAAGATCGCCAAAACGGAGCATTCGCTCAATCTGCCAGTGGCCACTGACACATACATGCACCTTGTGGGTTCGCACCCCATCAACATCGCGACGATAGAAGTGGTGCCCTGATGAAAGATCACTTCCCCGAACGTAACCCARTACATACATGAAACTGTCTCGCGCTGCCTCGTCCCGATGCTCTGACACCTCAACCAAGAGGTCGATTTCTGGCTTGGCTGCAAGTCCGGGAACAGCCGTGCTCCCGACGTGATAGATATCGACAAATTCAACACCAAAGACTTTCGCTACGCGCTCTTTCTCGCTGGCGAAAAGGGCAGGCCATCTGCTGTCATAGTGGGAAATTTTACTGGTAAGCGCCATTTTGCCTCATTCTTCCAGAAAAACTGGAATTGTCCGTTCCGTTGAGTGGCCGTGGCTGCTTCTGCAACCGCTGCTGGAAGCGGACATTCTGATTTGGCCTCTACACAGGTTTTGTCTAGGCTGTTTTTAGATGTCAGTCGGCTGGCTAAACTGAAATGTCAGTGCGGTCGTGCTTTTTGTGGTTTAGCCGTAACGCGGTCAAGCTGGCCGGAAGGGGAGAAGCCAGCACAGGGTGGGGC
>NZ_JBFTLX010000211.1:0-13426 GCF_056396665.1 Cupriavidus sp. 05T313
AGTAACGACATCGGGGAACTGACGTAGGAGGGTGACATAGAATGATAAATGCCTGTCATGTATTGTCAAGCGGGAGAAACCCGCGACGCCCAAACTCGCCAGGATCGAAGGGCATAATCGGCAATGGGAGACAAACGTTCATGATTCAACGCCTCAATGCGGCACCCGCAGCGGTCCGCGCAACCTCTCTGGGCAACTCGATCCAGGTCGAGCCAGTCACTTGCACGATCGGTGCGGAGCTCGGCAACGTCAACCTGGGCGCGGCTGCCGAAGACGACCAACTGATGGCCGAAATCCGGGCCCTGCTCTTAAAGTATCGCGTGCTGTTCTTCCGCGACCAGGACATCACTCGCGCGCAGCACGTGGCCTTTGCGCGCCGCTTTGGCGAGCTGGAGGACCATCCTGTGGTGGGCAGCCATCCCGATTACCCCGGACTGGTTCAGATCTACAAAACCCCGGACAGCCCTCCCGAACGCAACGAGAATTCCTGGCATACCGATGCCACCTGGCGCGAAAAGCCTCCGTTGGGCTGCGTGCTGCGCTGTATCGAATGCCCGCCTGTGGGTGGCGACACGATGTGGGTCAACATGGTCGAGGCCTACAACCAGTTGCCCGAGGATATCAAGACGAAGATCGCCTCATTGCGCGCGCGCCACAGCATCGAGGCAAGCTTCGGCGCCGCGATGCCGATCGAAAAACGTCTTGCACTGAAGGCTCAGTACCCGGACGCCGAGCACCCGGTGGTGCGCATTCATCCCGAAACCGGAGAGAAAGTCCTGTTCGTCAACGGGAGTTTTACGACGCACTTCACAAATTACCACCATCCCCGAATACCAGGTGCGTTTTCGTTGGAAGAAAAACAGTGTTGTGTTCTGGGACAACCGCTCAACCCAACACTACGCAGTGATGGATTACCCCCCGTGTCACCGAAAGATGGAGCGCACCGCCATCATCGGTGACGCGCCTTACTGAAAGATCGACGTGGCCTCTACGAAAACGACCGTTCTCATCGTCCCAGGCTTGCGTGACCATGTGCCGGAACACTGGCAGACCCTGCTGGCGGCGAAACTGCCTGGCGTGGTCAGCGTCGCCCCGCTTGAGCAAGACAAGCTGAGCTGCGCTGCCCGCGTCGACGCGATCGATCGCGCGCTAGCCACCATCGAGGGGCCGGTGATCATCGTGGCGCACAGCGCAGGCGCGATGATGGTCGCCCATTGGGCGGCACGAGGCGCCACACCCGAGATCCTCGGCGCACTGCTTGCAGCGCCCGCGGACCTCGAGACGCCCATGCCGGCAGGCTACCCGACAACCGACACACTGAGCGACCACGGCTGGCTGCCGATCCCTCGCGGCAAATTGCCGTTTCCGAGCATTGTTGCGGCAAGCAGCAACGATCCCCTGACGCGTCTCGATCGCGCCCGTGACCTGGCGCAGGCGTGGGGCAGTCGCTTCGTCGAACTCGGCGAGGTCGGGCATCTGAATCCCGCGTCAGGCTATGGCGAGTGGCCGCAGGCCGAAGCGTTCATTCGCGAACTCTCGTGACCGAAACACGGCCGAGTGCCATCGGCCGGGAAAAAAGGACCCGGACTGCGGAATTTGAAAACGACAGTGCCGCCAGGGACGACCGGACAGATTCAATGACCACGATCCGTATGCTTACCTGACGGCCGCGCCGGAACGGTAGTAACCCAGCCGGCCAGTTGCGCGGCCGGGCTACTACCGCTGCACCGGATATTTCCTATTATTCTGGCTGGTAGTTAATGGACTTCAGCAGCGCGGACTGTTGCTGGTACGCCTGCTTCAGGTCCGCCATCAACTCTTCCGAGGTGGCGCCCCCGCCCTGCTCCATGCCCATGTCCTTGACGCGATTCTGCACTGCGGGTTGCTTGAAATACGCCAGCGTCGCCTCGCGGATTTTTCGCTGGACTGCCGGAGCGACATCCGGGCGGGACCACACGGCGAACCAGCCTGCTTCCGCCAGTTGTGGGTAACCGAGCTCCTTGAAAGTCGGCACATCCGGCAATCCGGCAATCCGCGTCGGATAGTTCAGCGCAATCGCTTTGATCTTTCCGGCCTTGATCAGCGGCAATGAGGTCGTCACGCCATCGAACATCAGGGGCACATGGCCGCCCATCAGGTCGTTCAATGCCGGGGGAGAGCCCTTGTAGCCCACATGCCGCATTTGCACATGCGTGAGTTGCCCGAGCAGCATGCCCGAGGTGTGGCCCTTCAGTCCCGCAGCGTAAGAAGCGAAGACGAGTCCGTCTTTTTGCGATTTGCCGTAGTCCACCAACTGCTTCAGGTTGGAGACGGGCACATCCTTGTTGGCAACCAGCACCAACCCCGTGCGACTGATCTGGGCCAGGGGCTTCAGGTCCGCAAAGGGGTTGTAGTGGACCTTGTAGGCCAACGGCGCTTCGCTCACGACGCCGCCCTGGATGACCAGGAGAGTATGGCCATCCTTGCCGTTGGACTGCAAATCGCTGATCGCCAGCGCGCCGGCGGCACCGGGCTTGTTCTCTACGATGACCGGCTTGCTCAATGTCTTCTGCAGCCCTTCCGCCAGCAGTCGCGCCAACGCGTCGGCACTGCCGCCGGCAGGCCCCGCCACCACCAGACGAATCGGCTTGCTGGGCCAAGCCTCCTGGGCCTGGGCCATGGGGATCCCACCGGCGACACCAACACCGATCGCCAAGGCGTAACCGCGCCACCGGAAGTTATTGGTCTGCTTCTTCATGTCTATACCTTTTGATTGCTACGCTTTGCGTGTTTGGAAAGGTCTGTCGCCGATGACCTCGATGCCGCACTAAACCTTCAGGCCGGCGATCCTGTGGCAGGCTTTGCGATACATTCACCCTTTGTCCATTCTCGGATCGCACCGGGTCAACCGGCTTGACCGATTACGACAAGTTTTTGCCATTTCGCGCAAACAGCGGGAAAACCCTAGCAAGACATAGCGAGCGCACTTTCGAAGACGTCTCTTGCGAGCGCTGCCAGTATCAGCCGTGCAGGGATCAAGGTCTTGAGGTTCCATGGCTGCAAGGCCCCGTCGTCGTCGACACACGCGGCCAACGGGAGCGCATTGAACAGGGCAACGGGATACGGGTATGTATCGATGCCGTTGGCCTTGGCGGTGTCCACCAGGGAGTGCGGGTTGGCCGAAGCGCTGGCCCCGCCACGGTGTCGCAGAACAACCGGTTTCTTCTCTTCTGGAAGGGCTTCCATGGTCACCAGGCATGGCGCCTTGCAGATCTGATGCGCTACGGGTACCAACCGACTCCTCGAGGTGTGCCGAATCTGGCCCTTATGGTGATCCAGTGCTCCCTGCGTCGGCGAATTACTGTCGTAAATGGCCAAGTTCACGGCGTGCAAGGTAAAGCGGGAAGTAGCGCCAGGCTAGATGATCCGGTGCGAGAAGTCCTTACCGAGGATCGTGTCGTCGAACGTGATGCCACCGTGTTCGTGGGCCTTGACTGATCGAGCGTCGAATTCCAAAGCGCGCACGGCGACACAAAGAAAGCGCCCGGCAAAGCGCCCGGCGATGCTGATGGCCAGCAGCCACCACTGCCGCCCTGGCCCGAAGGCCTTGCTTCACACCGCCCACACGACAGCAGGCCGCACCAATAGCCATCAGTTTCGAGAATCACTAGAGGAGACAGAATTGAACCCATGTACGAGTAACGCGATGCCGGCTGAGCCGGCTGCGGCTCCCACTGGTGCCCGACCCTACGCGTGGGTCGTGTTTGCATTGATGTTTTGCCTGTTACTGTCCGACTACATGTCGCGGCAGGCGATCAATGCCTTGTTTCCACTCTTGAAAGTGCAGTGGCAGATTTCCGATACACAGCTCGGTTCGATTAGCAGCGTGGTGCCGTTGGCGGTTGGCGTGCTGACCCTCCCATTTTCCATAATCGCGGACCGCTGGGGACGAGTCAAAAGCATTGCGCTGATGGTTGCGGTGTGGAGTGTTGCCACGCTCGGGTGCGCCATTGCCAGCACCTACCACGAGATGTTCGTCGCGCGCTTGTTCGTTGGTGTCGGCGAGGCTGCCTACGGCAGTGTCGGATTCGCTATGCTCGTTAGCGTCTTTCCAAAGCATATGCGGTCCACCATTGCCGGAGGCTTTACGTCTGCCGCCGCTTTTGGGTCCGTGCTCGGTGTTTCGCTTTCCGGCATCATTGCGACGCACTTTGGCTGGCGCTGGTCGATGGGTCTGATGGCGATCATTGGCTTTGTGCTGGTGATCATTTATTACTTCGTGGTCACGGAAGAAAAGCTTGCAAGCGCGCAACCGGACAATGCGAACGGAACTCAGGTATACGGGCATGTGAAACTGACACCGCGTGCGCTTTTCTCCGGCCTGTTTCCGTCCCGTTCCGTCTTTTGCGCGTACCTCGGCTGCGCCCTGCAGATCTTCGTTCAGGGTACGCTTTTCGTGTGGCTGCCCAGCTACCTGAATCGCTACTGGGGCATGCCTGTCAGCCAGGCGGCCGTACTGGCGGCCGGGCTCGTCCTTGTCAGCGGCCTGGGCCAACTCATGTGCGGTGTGATGACCGATCGGATCAGCGGGGATTCGTCGCTCAAGCGGTGGAACATGGCCATTGGCTATTGCCTCGTGCTAGGCACTCTGCTGGCGATTGCGTTCCGCTTGCCACAAGGTAATCTGCAACTCGCGCTCCTTGCGCCCGGCGTGTTCTTCCTTGCGAGCTCGTTCGGCACATGCAGCGCGATCATTGCCGGAGCCACACCGCCAGCTATTCATGGCTCGGCATTTGCCACACTGACGTTGTTTAACAATATATTGGGACTCGCAGCAGGCCCCTTTATCACCGGTATGGTAGCGGACGCGGTCGGTCTTCAAGTCGCCTTGCGCTGGCTACCGCTCGCGGCAGTTCTGCCCTTCACCGTGTTCCTCATTGGCAGATGGTGTTACGTCGCGGAAACGCGACGCGGCTGAGCGCGCTGCCGGCACCCAACCCATCGTCCCCACGATCCTCCATCGCGGGGACGATGCAGGATCCCGTTGATCGATTCAGGCACGGCCATTGAATATCTCGGTTCCGAGTTGCACGAATGCCCGTACCGCCGGGGATATTTCCCGACGCCTGTGAGCTAGCGCCAGGTGCACTGAGAATTTAAAGTCGGCGATCTGCGTGTAAAAGATACCTGGCTGGGAGAAGTTCTGCATTGACTCAGGCACTATGGCCACTCCGTATCCCGCGGACGCGAGGCAAATCGCGGAGATGAAATCCTGGACGCGATATTCCAGATGAGGCGTGAACCCCCCGGCTTTGCCCAGGGCGGATAACGCAGACCCGAATCCTTCCTCGTCCGCAAACTGCGGGACGATAAAGGACTGATCTGCTAGCGCGCGCGCTGAAACCGTCCCTCGCTTTGCAAGGGGATGACTTCCTGTCATTGCGGCCAGCAGGCGTTCAGTCTGTATGACTTTCGTGATGACGCCGGCCGGATAGAGCCGTCTTGGCCTGACAATTCCCACATCGATCTGGCCATCGCTGAGCGCTTCGAGCTGCCTTGGCGTTTCCATTGGCACGACTTCGATCCGGACCATCTCGTGTGATTTCCGAAACTCGCTCAGCATCATGGACAAAAGGCCGCTGCTTACGCCAGATGCCACATAGCCGACACGGATGACGCCAGCCAGCCCTCGGGCAGCCAAGCGTCCCACCTGGTCGGCTCGCTCAATGTGCCGCAACGCCGCCACAGCCTCGGCATGGAACAGGTGCCCCGCGTCGGTAAGTGACACCGGCTTCCTTTTGTTGCGATTCAAGAGCGTGACCCCCAAATCTTGTTCAAGGCGCTGGATCTGGGTGCTGAGCCCTGATTGGGCGACACCCAGGCGATCTGCCGCCTTCGCAAAGTGAAGCTCTTCCGCCACGGCGAGGAAACACTGCAACTGGCGAACGTCAATCATCGTTTTAATCTCGATTTCGGAACAAAGATTACTGTCTTCCATCTGGATCATATCAAAGAATCCAGATGAAATAGCGCCATACAACATCCCGGAGAGCTATCGATGAATGCCCCGTTTCCTGCCGCAGTGCTTGCCAGCAATGACGAGCCCCGTTTCCAATTATCTGCCCACGCAGATCACCATCGCATCCTGCATGTGACCGTTGAGCGCGAGGCCCTTCTTGGGTTCCTGCACGACGTACGCAAGGTCGATGTTCAGAACCTCGAGTATGTCCCCTTCATGCGCTACGAGCTCGCGGATGTACTCGCGAAGCACGTCGGCGAGGACTTCGCTACAACCATCAACGGCATTGTGAAGGATCGGCAGCATGGTGGCTTTACGGTAGGCCTCCAGGGACTGACGACGGACGCCGACGATTTCGTTCGCTTCGGCACTGCCATTGGGCACCTCCTTGGTCCCAGCAACCACGATGCGATGTCGGGCAATTACTATGCTCGCTTCGTGGTCAAGCACACGGACGATAGCGACTCCTATTTGCGCCAAGCCTATCGACTCTTCACGATGCACACCGATGGCACCTTCGTTACCGAAGCGACGGACTGGCTGTTGATGATGAAGTTTGCAGAACAGAATGCAATCGGCGGCGAGTCCCGATTCCTGCATCTGGACGATTGGGAGGCGCGTGACCGGTTTGTCAGTCACCGTCTCGGGACGCAGCCTTTCCTCTACAAGGCACCGGGGTCCAAGAATGTCGGCGATAGAGTCGAGCGCCCACTCTTCTTCCAGAATGAGTTTGGGTTGTCGATGTCCTTCATCGATCAGTTTGTACAGCCTCGCAATCGCGAGGAGGCTGCATTTCTCAACGACCTGTCGACTTCCATGGAGGCTTCGCCGGGAACAAAGGAAGTGTCGCTACCCGTCGGCGATCTGGTTGTCCTGAACAACTACTTCTACCTCCACGGGCGTGCGCCGTTCGAGAAGAACGAGGCGCTGTTCCGTGAGCTGATGCGCCAGCGAGGCACGTTCGCCTAATGATCGATGTGATCCGGCGTGGCTGATAGTGACAGCGGTTGGGCCTGATAGACGCTTCAAATCAAGATGACATCTCAAACAGAAGTTGCAGAAAGCCAAGCCGTTCCGAGCGCTGGAATGCCCGCCAAGCCTGCCTATGGCGCCAACCGTCAGATTCATAGACGACTGCGGCCGATCCTCTCGCTTGCCGATTTTGAAGTCGCGGCAAAGAGAGTGCTTCCGCGCCCGATCTTTGGCTACATCGCCGGTGCCGCGGAGGATGAAAAGTCGCTTGCCGCGAACAGGACGGCATTCGACGAGGTCAAGTTTCGTCCCAAAGTTCTTGTCGACGTGTCGGGACGGTCGCAAGCGACTGAGATCTTTGGGCAACGTTACGCGTCTCCCTTTGGCGTGGCGCCCGTTGGAATCAGTGCGATTGCCGCTTACCGCGGCGATGTGGTCCTCGCGCAAACGGCGCGGGAAGAGCGGATACCCGCAATCATGAGCGGCACGTCCTTGATTCCGATGGAAGCCGTTCAGGCGGCCGCGCCAGGTACGTGGTTTCAGGCCTACCTGCCAGGTGACGCCGCGCGCAGGGATGCCCTGATTGAGCGGATTGAAGCGGCCGGGTTCGCTACGCTTGTCCTTACGGTTGATATTCCCGTTTGGGCCAACCGGGAGAATAACGTCCGTACTGGCTTCTCTTTGCCTTTGCGACCATCTGTCCGCCTGGCATTCGATGGCGTGTCTCGGCCGCGTTGGCTGGCCGGGACGTTCGCCAGAACCCTCGTTTCGAGTGGGATGCCGCATTTTGAGAATTCTTTTGCGTCTCGCGGCGCGCCGATCCTGTYGGCCTCCGCCATTCGCGATACGACGGGACGCGATCACCTGAGCTGGACGGATATCGAGCGAATCCGGCAAAGATGGCGCGGCAACCTGGTCATCAAGGGCATTTTGCATACGTCCGACGCCGCACGCGCTGTCGCCTTGGGCGCCGACGGCATCATTGTCTCGAATCACGGCGGGCGCCAATTGGACGGTGCCGTGGAACCGCTTGCTGTATTGCCGGAGATTTGTGAGGCAGTCGCGCACAAGACAACCGTCATGATGGACAGCGGTATCCGGCGAGGCGGTGATGTTCTGAAAGCGTTGGCACTGGGAGCCCGCTTTGTCTTCCTGGGGCGACCTTTTGTTTACGCTGCGGCCGTTGGGGGAGCCGAGGGCGTTCGCCACGCCATAACGCTCCTGCGCGATGAGGTCGACCGAAATATGGCCATGCTGGGCGCGACGACCATCGCGGACGTGAACAATAGCGTCATCGTCCAGGGCCACAGAACCCGCCGAATTGCATCGCGCTTCTCTACTCCCGTGTAGCCCGCATCGCCAAACGCATGGTCCTCGTGGCCATGCGGCAATGCCTGCGCCTGCGATACGTCCGACTCGTCGGCCCCTGGGGTAGTTTGGCTAGAGCGCCGCTATCGGCCGCTGCCACGGCACAACGCTTTTCATCGCCGCCAGGAAGTGCTGCCGGCGCGTTAACCTGCCCTTACGCTTCCGCAAAACTGATTTGACGCTTCATTCCCGTACCTGACTTTTACACATGCTCATGACAACGCGCTCAGCCGATGTCGCGACGACTCGCGCACCGATTTGATCGGCACTTTCCCGGCGTCATGTGATCGGGGTTGAGCACGCGTGCCCAAACCGGCGCACTCACGCCGCGCAGAGTCATTCGGAATTGAAGGGTGCAGATCGCAGGCAGATGATCGGAAGCCGTACGTGCATTCAGGGGGGAGGCGGCATTCACATCGTGGCTATGCCTGGTTCCGGGCAACATGATCTCTGTCGGCAAGATACTGCCGTCAAAGACGCGCCGCTCGCCCAGCAAGGCCTCTGCCGCGCGGCATCTTGTTGCCGTCGCATTCGGCGAGCCGGATACCACGCCGAGCGACTTTTACCGACGGCGGTCGGCGCGGATCGGCGACGCCAAGGCGATCGCTATCACCGCTACCGCCACCGTTAATGAGATCGCGGCGCTCTTCTGCGACACACAGGGCCATGGCGTGGGACATGTGGATCCCGAGGCCGCGTACAACGAAGAACGCTGCCGACAGCGGGTCCTGAACAACCTGACCCGACTGCCAAATCACTGGGTTACGCTTCGCCGACCAATGCAGCCTGACGGCTCGCGTTTCCCAGGAAGCGGGAACACTCAAATCTCGAAAATGGACGAACCCGTGGTCTTTCGAGCTTCCAGGTCCCGATGCGCCTGCACGGCGTCCTCCAAGGCATAGCGCTGATTGATCTCGATGCGGATGCGGCCTGCCGCCACGTGGCCGAACAGCTCATCGACCAGTGCCGCCTTCTCGGCCGGATCGGCGATGTAATCGGCCAGGCCCGGGCGGGTCAGGTACAGCGAGCCCTTGCGGGCCAGAATCTGCGGATCGAACGGCGGGATCGTGCCGGAGGCGGTACCGACGCAGACCATCAGCCCGCGGCGCTTGAGGGAGTCCAGCGAGGACATGAAGGTGGCCTTGCCCACGCTGTCGAAGACCACGGACACACCCACTCCGTCCGTCAGTTCCCGCACGCGCTTGGCCACATCCTCATGGCTGTAGTTGATCGTGTGATCGCAGCCGTGGGCGCGCGCCACTTCGGCCTTGGCATCGGTCGAAACCGTGCCAATCACCGTCAGCCCGAGCAATTTGGCCCATTGCGAAACGATCAGGCCAACACCGCCCGCTGCGGCATGCAGCAGCACGGCCTCGCCCGCCACGAAAGGATAGATCCGACGCACCAGGTAAGCAGCGGACAAGCCCCGCATGGTCATGGCCGCCGCGGCTTCGCAACTGATGGCCTCCGGCAGTTTGATCAGCAGTGCGGCAGAAATCAGCCGCTCAGTGCTGTAGGCGCCCAGCGTGTTGATAAAACCTGTGTAGGTCACACGGTCGCCGACCGCCAACTGGGTCACGCCGGCACCAACTGCCTCGACCACGCCGGCTGCCTCGTTGCCGACGCCGCTGGGCAGCGGAACCTGGTAAATGCCACCGCGGAAGTAGGTATCGGCAAAATTCAGGCCCACGGCCACGTGGCGGACGCGGACCTCTCCCGGTCCCGGTTCACCAACCTCAACGTCCTCGAAACGAAGGACCTCGGGCCCACCCGTTTCGTAGAATTTAACGACTTTTGCCATGTTGTCTCCTGTTCTGTATCAAATATGACAGTTCGCCTGCGGCTTGCCGCTTGCACTCGCCAAAGGACAAATGAATTTGGTGGCACAGTTGGTCAGGCTGCAGAAAATTTGCCATGGGCGGCTTGGGAAAGCCACCTATGGCCTCTCCCGGCTAGCAGTGATGCTCAAGCGGGAACGGCTTGGATTGCTGCTGGGCTCCGGGCGTTCAAGCGTCGCTGCGTATCGGCCTTGTGATGTAACCATTGCGGTCCGTAGGGCGCGGCTTGAATGACCAGAGGCTGCTGGTTTTCAGGCAGAAGAGAGTTGTCCAGAAGTGCATTTGCATCTCGCTTACCCGGTTGAAGTCAGAGTGTCCTTCGCGATGAGTGAATCATCTGGCCTGGCGCCACTTCCCGCTTTACCTTGCGCGCCTCGAACTTGTCCTTTTATGACAATGGTCCGCTGACGCGGCAGCACTGGATCGCCGACTACCGCAGCTTCGATCCGGATGGCGAGTCATCAGCAGGCTGCAACCACCTCGGCCGGACGTCTGCGCGGCAATAGCACCCGACCAGCCTTCAAGCATTCTGACGGGCGTAGCCAAAGTTGCTTGTCCTCCACGACGACTTCATAGGTGCGGATACGCAAGCCCGGAGATGCGGTGCACTGGCCGTTGCGAATGTCAAATCGCAAGCCGTGTGCAGGGCAGCTGATAACGTGCTCAACACACGAACCTCCTGCCATGGAGGCTCCCGCATGCGGGCAACTGTTTTCCATGGCAAAGAACTGGCCGGCAAGGTTGAACACGATTGCCGATTGACCGTCTTGCAGCAAGACCAGTTTGCGCGCGCCTGGAGCCAGCGACTCCGGAGGCCCGACCAGAATCCATTCAGAATCAGGCATCGGATTTGCACTCGCAGTTCAGACGCCTGGCCGCCACGGCTTTCTGCATGATCTGAATCAACTCGCTTGCTGGAACTGCGCCAGTGACCGGCCACTGGCCATTGAAGACGAGATAAGGAACCCCTCCTGCATGGCCGGCCCCCATTGAAGACCGGAGCGGAGAGCACGCCCTGGCATCCCAACTGAACCCTGACGATTGAGCCAGGGCCTGCAGTGTCTCGGTCGAACCGATGTCTTGCCCCTGGGAGAAGAATGCACGGTAGATGGACTCTACCAACTGGTACATGGACTCCGGCACAAGCCTGGACTGGGCCGCATTGACCAGGGCACATGCCAGCGCCGAATTCGGGAAGGTCGCAATGGCTTCGAAGTTCAACGATAGATCAACCGATGCGGCCACAGCGCGAATCTGTGCGCGGCGCATCGCCACAGCCCGCTGGCCACCAAGCCTTGCTTCATAGAATTCTTGGTACGGAATGCCTTGCGCAGGAATCTGCGGCAGCAAGGCATTGGCATGCCATATCGTCTCCAGCACCAACCCAGGATGCTGCTGTCGAATGCTTGCCCATGCTGAGCGCAGATTACGCAATCCAATCCAGCACCAGGGGCAAATCAGGTCAAGGTGAAAATCAACGCGCAGGGTTTGCGGCGATGTGGCGGCAGGAACCGCACCCGAAAGTTCAGAGCAATTCACGCAATAATTCCTTAGCGCCCGGCCAGGGGCCGTATCCAGATGCAGGGTCGATGTGACCGCCATTACCAAGATCGACAAGGCGAGAACGCCGGTCACCCGCCAAATGAACGACCCGCTCGAAGCTGGCCAAGGGATCCGGACGGCTGGCTGCTATCGGGCCGGGAATGGCGGCTTTGTCCGGGGCAGCCCGCAATGCCGCGCACGGCACATCTTATTCCTCGAGCCTGATTCCTGCGTCGTTGGCGATCTTCGTCCAGACTTGCAGATCATTCCGGACGATCTCGCCCAACTGCGCGGAGGACTTTACAGGAGGCGGCTCGAAGTTCAGTTTCTTCATCAGGGCCGCGATCTCCGGCAACGCCTGCACCTTGTTGACCTCATCGGCCAGCCRCTTCGCGATCGCCGGACTAGTTCCGGCCGGCGCGAACATGCCGAACCATCCCACCGTGCTGAACTTGTAACCCTGTTCACCCATCGTTTTGACGTCGGCGAGCTGGGGAGACCGCACGTTGCCCACAATCGCAATGCCGCGCACCTTCCCGGATTGCAGGAACGGAACTGCCACGCTGGGATCGGTCCAGCCGATCTTCAGCACCCCCGAGGATAGTTCGGTGAGCAGTTGACTGGAGGTCCGATATGCGACGTGTTCGGTCTTCATGCCGGTCTGCTTCTTTAGCCACTCCATCGTCAAGTGCGCGGACGAGCCGGTGCCCCAGCTGCCATAGCTGTACTTATCCGGATTCGCCTTCACGAGCGCAATGAGTCCAGGCAAGTCGTGCACCGGCAGATCCGGGCTCACCAGCAGCAACACCCCACCCACCGCAGTCTGCGCGATCGGCACGAGGCTCTTTCTTGCCTCCTGGGAAATGGGCTTGATGACAGCCGGCGCAACCACCATGTTGGATGCCGTTGTGTAGAGAATCGTGTAGCCATCCGGCGCCGCCTTGAGGACGGCGTTCGTCCCGATCACCCCACTGCCACCCGGCCGGTTCTCCACGACCACAGATTGCTTCAGCGATTCGGAAAGGCGGCGCGCCATGACCCGCGCCAGCGCGTCGGTTCCCGATCCGGGAGACGACGGCACGATCATTTGAATCGGGCGCGCGGGCCAGGCTTCCTGTGCCTGGAGCGGACCTGCCGCGCACAAGGCAATGATTGCCTCGGCGCACAGCGCCGCTGCGAGCAGCTTTTTCAGTAATGACATCGTCTCCCCCATGTTTTCTGGACTATCACCCAGCTTGCCAGGTGGTTGTTGCCTCACCAACCAACTGCGCAACAAGCGATTTCTACCGGCCCAGGCTATCTTGAGCACGATCATAGCAGCATTAGAATTTAATGTCGACATTATTGTATTTGTGCGATGCACGCGACGCGCTGCCACCGGCTCCTCGTGGTGCTTGATGGTGAACTTGACGCCTGCGGGCATCGCCGACAGCACAGGGGCGTTGGCGGTTCTGGAGACGCTAACGAAGTGCCGGCCGGGACTGGGGATCTGTTTGCAGATGGTGCGTACGATCGTCGCACTTTGATGGATAGAGCCGCGACGCTCGATTTCGTCGTGCAGGTGGTGCGCCGCCACGAGGATCAGGTTGGTTTCGCGGTGCTACCCCGGCGTTGGGTGATGGAGCGTACCTTCGGATGGAGGGACTACGAGCGGCGTCCTGATGCGTCCGAGACCATGGTCTATATCGCAATGGGCGGGCTGCTACTG